>JAPOZF010000184.1 GCA_026706165.1 Gemmatimonadota bacterium | reverse complement strand
TCACTTTCTTCGTGACCATGGTCAGCGTCCGGGTCGTCCACTGCTGGAATCAGCCGAAACCCTGCCATATCTTGCGGGCTCCCGCAACCGTTTTCCCCCACCCCGAACCAGATCGGATCCGCAGATGAAGCTCGATGTCGTCGAGGTTACCCGTGAGATCGTCAACTTCCCCTCCGAAAGCCTGACCAGCAACGTCGCCTGCACCCGGCACAGCGCCAGGATGCTGCGGAAGTTGGGCTTTGAGGTCGAGAGCCTGCCCTACACCGACGCCAACGGCGTCGAGAAGCTCAGCGTTGTCGCCAGGCTCGGCAAGGGAACCGGCGGGCTCGCGCTGATGAGCCACAACGACGTCGTCCCGGCCAACATGGAGGACGGCTGGACCGGGGACCCCTACGACGCGCGGGTGACCGACGGCCGGGTGATCGGCCGCGGCAGCGCCGACATGAAGGGGCCGCTGGCCGCCTCGATCTGCGCGGCGGCCCGCTTCAGGGGCGGCGACCTCAAGGCGCCGCTCTACATCGTCATCACCGCGGACGAGGAGATCTCCGGAGTCGGGGCCCGCATGGTGACCGACGAGTCCCGCCTGTTCGCCGAAGCCGCGGACGGCTACGGCATCGTCTGCGAACCGACCCGCCTGCGCGTGGTCTACGGCCACAAGGCCGGGATGTCGTTCGCGGTCACCGCGAAGGGGAAGCCTGCGCACACCAGCACCCTGCGGGGGGTCAACGCCAACCTGAAGATGATCCCCTTCCTGCAGGAGATGGCCGAGCTCAACGAGCTGGTGCTCACGGCAGATCGCTTCCGCAACGACGAGTTCGACCCGCCGCACTCGGAGCTGACGATCAGCGTCAACGACCACAACGTCGCCATGAACATCAGCCCCGCCCGCAGCGTCTGCCGGCTCTCCTACCGCTGCATGCCCGGCGTCGACCCCGGCGAGATCGTCGAACGGGTGCGGGACGCGGCGCGCCGGCACCGCCTCGAATGCCGCTACAGCGCCTCCGGCAGCCCGGTGTACACCCCGGTCGATTCACCCTGGGTGCGGACCGCCCTCAGGCTCACCGGCACGCGCAAGGCGCGCACCGTGCCGTTCGGGACCGACGGCATCCATTACGTGAGGAAGATGAAGCAGCTTGTGGTGCTCGGGCCCGGGGACATCGCCCAGGCCCACACCGCGGACGAGTGGATCGAGGTCGATCAGCTGCGCAAGGGGGTCGAGGTGTACTCCCGCTTCATCGACCGGGTCTGCGTGCATAGCTCGATTGAATAGATCAGCGCGTCATAGCGAGTTGATTGAGGCCGGCGCTGTCCGGGACGTCGGCCTGAACCATCCGGGAAATGGCAAGCCTGCTCCTACTTGAGGTGGACCAACCGCCGCGTCTGGGCCCCGCCCGGATACTCCAGCCGCGTCACATACACACCCGACGAGACCGCCGCCCCCTGCCCGTCGCGGGCGTCCCAGGCCACCCGATGCTCGCCGCCGGCCTGGACTCCATCCACCAGCGTGCGCACCGGTTGGCCCAGGGCGTTGTAGATGGAGAGCCGCACCGGGCCTGAGGCGGCCAGGCGGTAGCCGATCTGGGTGCGGCTGTTGAAGGGGTTTGGATAGTTGTCCAGCAGCGCTGTCCGCACCGGCAGCGAGGGCGAAACGTCAATGGCCGTCGCCATCAATGGGGGGACGTACGGCGACATGTCCCACAGCAGGGCGGTGCCATCGCCGCTGCCACTGGCCAGGGTGGTCCCGTCCGGGGAGAACGCCACCGAAGTGACCCACGCCATCCGGTCGTCGTTCACCGCTCTGGCCCACCTATGGCCTTCGAGGACGGCGATCATCTGTCGGCTGGCCACGTCCCACAACTGCACCGTGCCATCGCCACCGCCGAGAGCCAGGGTGGTCCCGTCTGGGGAAAACGCCACTTCAGAGTTGAAATCCGGGCCTCGCAAGCGGGCGATCTCTTGGCGCCTGGCCACGTCCCACAACTCCACCCAGCCCGTGTTTCCACGGCCAAGGGCCAGGGTGGTCCCGTCCGGGGAGAACGCCACCGAATTGACCCAGCCATAGTAGCCTTCGAGGGCAGCGATCTGCTGTCGGCTGTCCACGTCCCACAGCAGGACATTGCGATCGCCACGGCCACTGGCCAGGGTGGTCCCGTCCGGGGAGAACGCCACCGAACGGACGGAGGTATGGCCTTCGAGGGCGGCGATCTGCTGTCGGCTGGCCACGTCCCACAGCAGGACATTTCCATCGCCACTGCCACTGGCCAGGGTGGTCCCGTCCGGGGAAAACGCCACCGAATTGACCCGTTCCCAATGGCCTTCGAGGGCGGCGATCTCCTGTCGGCTGTCCACGTCCCACAGCAGGATCCAGGCGTCCCGACCCCCACTGGCCAGGGTGGTTCCGTCCGGGGAAAACGCCACCGAAAGGACCCAGTCCGTATGGCCTTCGAGGGCGGCGATCTGCTGTCGGCCGTCCACGTCCCACAACCGCACCGCTTCCTCCCAACCCCCACTGGCCAAGATGCTCCCCTCCGGGGAGAACGCCACCGAAAGGACACACGACATATGGCCTTCGAGGGCGGCGATCTCCTGTCGGCTGTCCACGTCCCACAGCAGGACCGTGCCATCGCCACTCCCACTGGCCAGGGTGGTCCCGTCCGGGGAGAACGTCACCGAACGGACCCCATCCGTATGGCCTTCGAGGGCAGCGATCTCCTGTCGGCTGTCCACGTCCCACAACCGCACCCTGTTCTCGTCACTGCTGGCCAGGGTGGTCCCGTCCGGGGAGAACGACACCGAAGGGACCCAGCCCCTATAGGCCTGAAACCCTGCGAGAACGGCGATCTGCTGTCGGCTGGCCACGTCCCACAACCGCATCCTCCCGTTCGAACTCCCGCTGGCCAGGGTGGTCCCGTCCGGGGAGAACGCCACCGAATGGACCGGTTTCCAATCGGCGGCGAGGGCGGCGATCTGCTGTTGGCTGTCCACGTCCCACAACCCCACCGTCCCGTCCGGACTCCACTGGCCAGAGTGGTCCCGTCCGGGGAGAACGCCACCGACTCGACTGACCGCCAATGGCCTTTGAGGTCGGCGATCACCTCGCCGCTAGCCACGTCCCACAACCGCACCGTGTGCCTGCTCGTTGGCCAAGCCCCACCGGCCAGGGTGGTCCCGTCTGGGGAGAACGACACCGAAGCCCCGAAAAAGCCCCCGAGGACGGCGGTCTGCTGTCGGGTGTCCACGTCCCACAACCGCACCGTCTCGTCCCAACCCCCACTGGCCAGGGTGGACCCGTCCGGGGAGAACACCACCGAGAGGACCCGATCCGTATGTCCCGTGAACCGAACGATCTCGGCGCCGGTGTCGGCATCGTAGAGCCAGATGCCAATGCCGGAAGCCACCGCCAGCCGTGCGCCGTCAGGCGAATAGGCCAAAGCCCGGTCGCTCCAACCGATCCCTCCCTTGCCCAGGCGGGCGAGGGCTCCTTCGGGAAGAGGCCAGCGAGTGTAGTCCTCGGCGCGGCTTTCTTGCACGAAGAAAGGTCCGACCAGTAACCAGGCGAGGCTGAGCAACGGAAGCTGCTTTTTCATCTGAAGGACTAATGGTTGTTCCAAGCGGACCGACTGGACCTTCACAAAGCGCAAAAATAAAGCGAGATCTTCGGAAGGCGAGTCATGCCAGGGACGACTGAATTCACCCCGAAATGGGCGCAGGCACTCGGCATGGAAACGGACATCGGCCAAGCAGCCGGTTCTTCTCCATCCGGCAGAAGACCCTCAGAAAGCCACCGCCGGCCTGAGAAGCCCCTTTGCGATCAGCGCCTCGGCGATCTGGATGGCGTTGAGGGCCGCCCCCTTGCGCAGCTGGTCGCCGCTGACGAACAGCTCGATGCCGCGGCCGTCGCCGCGCGAGATGTCCCGGCGGATGCGCCCGACGAGCACCTCGTCCCTGCCCGAAGCCTCGACCGGCATCGGGAAGTGGTTGCCGTCCGGGTCGTCGACGATCTCGACTCCCGGGGCCGCGGCGAGGATCTCCCTGGCTCGCTCCGGGCTCATCGGCTCCTCGAACTCGATGTTGACCGCCTCGGAGTGGGCGCGCATCACCGGGACGCGGACGCAGGTCGGCGCGATCCCAATGGCGTCGTCGTGGAAGATCTTCCGCGTCTCCCGGACCATCTTCTCCTCTTCCTCGCAGTACCCCTGCGCGCCGATGGCGGAGTCGTGGGAGAACAGGTTGAAGGCGATCTGGTGCGGCAGCTCCCGCGGCGAGGCCGGGTTGCCGGCGAGCACCTCGCGGGTCTGCTCCTCCAGCTCGGCCATCGCCTTCGCCCCGGCGCCGCTGATCGCCTGGTAGGTCGACACCACGGCGCGCCGGATGCGGTTGGCCCGGTGAAGGGGCCAGATGGCGACGTCGAGGATGATGGTGGAACAGTTCGGGTTGGCGATGACGCCGGAATGCCGCTCGAGGTCCCCTGGGTTGATCTCCGGGACCACCAGGGGGACCTCGTCGTCCATGCGGAAGGCGGAGGTGTTGTCGACGACGACGGCCCCGGCGGCGACGGCGCGCGGGGCGAACTCCCGGCTGATGGACCCGCCGGCCGACGACAGCACGAGATCGACGCCGTCGAACGAGGTTTCGGCGAGGTCCTGGACGACCAGCTTTTCGCCGCGGAAGTCGATCTCCCTGCCGGCGGAGCGCGGCGAGGACAGCAGCTTGAGCCCGCCCACCGGGAAGTCCCGCTCCGCCAGGAGCTCGAGCATCACTTCTCCCACCGCGCCGGTGGCCCCGACGAGAGCGACTTCGTACCTGTCTTCCATTTCTTTGTATACCTCCATATGCGCCAACGAGTTAGCCGATCACCGATCAAAGAACGTTTCAAGTGAAACCCGGCTTGCAGTCATCTCCCGGATTCGCGGCATGAAAATAGAGATGGGCCCGGTCATCAGCTATTCGTGAATCTTCACCAAACCGCCGGCCCAGCGCCTGCCCGAAACGGCCGGGATCGGCGCTCCGGACCCCAGACGACCTACGCCATCAGCATCTCGATCATGCGGTGCCCGTGGTCGAGCCGCTCGGCTCCCTGCTCCGCCGCGGTCTCGTTGTAGGCCATCATTCCGTCCGCCTCGACTCCGGCTCCCCAGAGAACGAACGGCACCGGCTCGCGGCTGTGCGTGCGCAGCGCGATCGGGGTGCGGTGATCGGGCGCCATCAGGATGCGCGCCGGCTCCTTCAGGACCTCCAGCCCGGCGAGCAGGGTGCCGACCACCTTGCCGTCGAAATCCTCGATGGCCCCCTTCTTGCCCTCGACGTCGCCGTTGTGGCCGGCCTCGTCGGGCGCTTCGACGTGGACGTACACGAAGTCGTCGCTTTCGAGGGCGGCCAGGGCGTGCTCGGCCTTGCCGGTGTAGTTGGTGTCGAGGTACCCGGTGATCCCGGGCACGTGGATTACCCTGAGGCCGGCGGCGACGCCGATGCCGCGCACGAGGTCGACCGCGGAGATCACCCCGCCGCTGACCCCGAACCTCGATTCGATGCCAGGCAGCCGCATGGCCCGGCCCGAGCCCCAGAGCCAGATCGCGTTGGCCGGCTGCAAGCCGTCCCGGACCCGGCGCCTGTTGACCTCCGCCCCGGCGAGCACGGGTTCCGCCTCGGCCATCAGCCGGCGGATCTCCGCGGCCCCCTCGCCCCTGGGCAGGTGGGCGGCGATCGACTCCCCCATGATGTCGTGGGGCGGGAAGGATTGCAGCTTTTCGGGGCCGTTGCCGTACACCATCAGGTGCCGGTACCCGACGCCGGGATGGAAGCTGATCCCGTCCGTTTGCAACTCCGCGCCGATCAGGGCCACCAGCTCCGCCGCCTCTTCGGTGCCGATATGGCCGGCGCTGTAGTCGACGAGAATGTCGCCGTCGCGGGTGATGAGGTTGCAGCGGAAGGCGACGTCCCTCTCGCCGAGGGGCACCCCCATGCTCGCCGCTTCGAGCGGGGCGCGGCCGCTGTAATGCACGCGGCTGTCGTACCCGAAGATCTCGAGGTTGCCGACGTCGCTGCCCGGGTGCTGCTCCGCCGGGATCGTCTGCACGAGGCCACCCCTGCCCTCGCGTGCGAGGCGGTCCATGTTCGGTGTCGCCGCGGCCTGCAGCGGGGTGCGGCCTTCGAGTTCCTCGAGGGGGTAGTCGGCGGCCCCGTCGGGAACCAGAATCAGGTACTTCATCCCTCACAGCTCTTCCATGCGGATCAGAACCACGTCCTTCTCGACCATCTCCAGCCGGTTCAGGGCGGCCACCGCCTGCCTCATCGCCTCTTCCCGGGCCTCGTGGGTGACGATGATCAGGGGGACGCTGCCTCCCTGCAGGTCGCGCTCCTTCTGAATCACCGAGGCGATGCTGATCCGCTCCTGCGCCAGGATGCGGGCGATGCGCTCGAGCACCCCCGGCTTGTCGGCCACCAGCAGGCGCAGGTAGAAGCGGATCTCCGCTTCCCGAACGTCGGCGAAAACCGCCCCCCCTTCGGCGGGGATCATGTCGCGGATCGACGGGCCGGCCCCGGAAGCGCGGCGTTCGGCGAGCTCGACCATGTCGGCGACCACGGCGCTCGCCGTCGGCATGCGGCCGGCCCCCTTGCCGTAGAAGACCTGCGTGTCGACGGCGCTGCCGACCACCTCGATGGCGTTGAACTCGTCGTGGATGTTGGCCAGCAGCGACTGGGCCGGTACCATCGCCGGGTGCACGCGCGCCTCCACGCGGCCCCCGGAGCGCTTGGCGATGGCGAGCAGCTTGATGGTATACCCGAGCTCGCGGGCGTACTCGATGTCCTCGGTGGCGATCCCCTCGATCCCCTCGCAGTAGATGCCGCCGCAGTTGCCGGAGGTGTGGAAGGCGATGCGGCACAGGATCGCCAGCTTCTGGGCGGCGTCCATGCCGCTGACGTCCATGGCCGGGTCGGGCTCGGCGTACCCCTTGGCTTGGGCTTCGGCGAGGATCTCGTCGTAGCTGCCCTCGCCCCTGCTCATGCGGGTCATGATGTAGTTGGTGGTGCCGTTGAGGATTCCGTAAAGGGACTCGACCTCGTTGGCGACCAGGCCGTTGCG
>JAPOZF010000593.1 GCA_026706165.1 Gemmatimonadota bacterium | reverse complement strand
CCGACTGCGTCCGCGCCGCCTGGGCCGACGAGGGACTGCGGGAGCTGGAACTGGCACGGCATGAGTCCGTGCCATCGGCCTTCTACCGGCTGCCCTGCACGGAACCGGTCCGCGGCGACCGCATCGCCTGGACCGAGGACGCCGGGGAAGATGGCCAGGTCCGCACAATTGAGGCCAGGGTGAAGGCGCAAGTCGACGACATCCTCTACGGCGGCGCCAGACTGGAGCTCGAGGTCTTGGACGCCTCCGGTCCCGGCGCGCCCGAGCCGGGCAGCGTGATCGAGAGGACGGTGGCGGCTGTCACCGCCCGCGGCTGCTTCCGCGCCGAGTGGAGCGACGAAGCGCGCCGCGAGCGCATCCTCAACCCGCCGAAGCCTGTACAGGCGCCCCGGCAGGCGCAGCAACAAGAACAAACACAGCGCATCGACCGCTCCGAAGGCCGGGGAATGTCTCCGTGAGACTCCCCGGCTGGGTGTTTCCCCATCTCGCCGGCGAAACGAACCCGATGCCGGACTAAGGGCGTATTTCCAACGCGTTCGGAGGACAGCAACGTTCCCCTTCCCGGCGAGCGGCTCCAGACGAGTGTTTCCGTGCCCTGGGGCGCAGGAACCTCCATGACGACATCGAGGCTGCGCGGAAAGAACTCGACACAGTCATTATCCTTGCAGAACCCGAATGCGCGAGCGATGCGACGGCAGCCGATCCGGCTAGGCGCATCCGGGCGATGACCGGCTGCCACGGCCCCGGTAACAACCTGTTCTTCATGATCCGGGACCCGCATGGCGACCCGGTCGAGCTCTCGGCCGAGATCGAGCACATGCCGCGCGAGATGGCACCCCGCCATTGACCGGCGGAGAAGCGCACCCTCAATCTCTAGGGCCCCGGCTGGATACGCGACTGAACGCCCGGGGCGGCGGTCAGCGGCGGGAGTTCATATATTCCAGGATGCGGTCGGCCACATGCCGCGCGTCCTCGCCGACGCCGTAGAGCAGGCCGGACTTGCGTTTCACCATCCAGTTGAGACCCATGAAATAAGGGCCCGGCACTGAGGTCGCACCCCGGTCGGTCACCGGATACCCCATGCCGTCAAGCACGGGAAAATCGATCCAGGAGAAGTCGAAAGAGAACCCCGTCGCCCATACCACGGTATGACGTTCTCCTTCCGGAGGTCCAGCGCAGGAACGTGCGGCGGCGGCGGCTCGTCCTCGGGCGGCTCCCCTTCGAGCTCCTCCGCCGTCGGCAGGGGCGCATCGATGCCCTTCCTCGCCACCAGTGCGTCCACGCCCTCCCGAAACGAGCGGGAGAAGCTGTCCGCGTTCGCCATGTTCGTCTGAAGGTCGTCGGCGAACCGGACCTTCTCATTGTCGGCGGCCGTCAGCTTTCCGAGCAATTGGACCCCGTCGCGACGAAAAATGTGCGGGCTGATCGTCCGCCCCCCATCGCGGCCGCTGGCCTGGACTTCCGCCCGAACCGCTGGGACGGATGGTCCAGCATGTCCGGAGTCCGGTCGAAGTAGCCGAGTTCCACGAACCACTCGACAAAATCGCGCCCGCGATAGCGCCGCGGCACGCGCCCCCCGCTGCCGGCGCTCAGCAGCACCCTTCGGCCCGAGAGCCGCAATTCATCGGCGATCTGTCCTCCCGTCTGGCCGGAACCGACCACCAGGACGGCCCCGGGTCGAGGTCTTCGGGATTCTTGTATGTTTCCGCGTCGAGTTGCTGGATACGCGGCGAGAGGAAGTCGGCAAGCCGCGGGCGACGTGGCGTCTGCAACGACCCGGTGGCCACGACGACCGCCGAGGCTTCCAGGGGCCCGTCGCTCGTATCGACGCGGAACCGTCCGTCCCGTCCCGGGCCGAGTCCGGTCGCCTCGGTCCCTGTCCTTACCGGGCAATCGAAGCTCTTCGCCCACCGTCCCATGTAGGCCGCGATGTCGCCCCGGCGCATGAAGCCGTTCGGGTCCGCGTCGCGATACTCGGCTCCGGGCAGCCGGACGGTCCAGTTCGGGGTTACCAGCGTGAAGCTCTCCCACCGCCGCTCCACCCAGCTGCTCGCCAGGGTCCCCCGGTCCAGGACAACATGATCCAGGCCGTGGCCGGAGAGGAAGTAGCTGGTGGAAAGCCCGGCCTGGCCGGCGCCGATGACGATGACTTCCGGTCCCCGCATGGCCATGTCTAAGAACCACCTTCGACCGTCCGGGCTCAACGGCCGATACTCTTGGTTGCGCTCAGGTAGTTCCGGCCGTCCTCGCGTCGGTACCGCAATTCGTCGACATGGGTGAGCAGCAGGTGGAGGCCGAGACCGTCCACCACCGTTTCCTCAAGAATCGTGTCCGCACCGGGCTGGAATATCAGCGGCAGGGGTTGCACCTCCTGACCGCTGTCGATGGCCTGGATCGCGAGGTCCCGGCCTTCTTCGTTCATTTCCAGTTGGAATTCGATCCGGTGCGCGCCGGCATCGGCGTGACCGCGTTCCACGAGGTAAACGAGTATCTCTTCGACGCACAACTGCACCTGGAACCGGTCCTGCGGCGGGAACCGGTGCAAGTCGGCGAAACCGTCAATCGCCCGTACGATCCGGTCCAGTTCGCCGATGTCGTTCCGGACGACCAGTTTCAGGCTCCGGGCCCGTTCGCGGCCGTCAACCTCCTCGTTCGCCTCGTTACCGACCGGAATGCCGCCCGCAGTTATCGCGGGCGGTCTGTCGCCGCGAACGAGCGCCCTCAGCGCCGCAACATCGATCGCAGGCTCCACCGAATGCTTGGCGCTCCTGGGCGGCCAGCTCACTTCCCCCTCCTTCAGTATGAAGCCCCTGACCGCTGTCGTCAGTTCCGCTATCAGCTGCATTTGCCGCAAGGCGTCGAAGGTTCCGGCGTGCTCCGGAAGGCGGAGGTGGCGGAAGAGCACCGGATATGGCGCAACGTCGCCGCCAGTGAGGCGGAAGATGTCCATGGGCGATGCCGGGTCCTCCGGCGAAAGCCCTGCGGCGCGAAGCAGATCGGATAAAATCCCGCGGGTAATACGGTCTTCATCGAGCCTGTCATCGATTCGGTAAAGCGCGCCGAGCAGGGCGAAATAGTCCGGGTCCGGCGGCTGGGTGAAGCTCCACAACGGGCGCAACGTATCGGTGAGGTAACGCGGTTCGCCGCCGCGGTGGGGTCGAAGCAGGATGGCGTTCCGGTGGGGGAAGCGGTCGAAGAGGAGCAGCGATTCGGCGTGTTCGATCAGTGCCCTGAGCAACGACCAGCTCACGAATTGATTGATCCTGCGGCGGTCGGGCGGGGCCTCGGCGACCAGATCGATGCTCCAGCGGGCGGATTTCTCGATCGAGAGTTCCTGGGTTTTCAGGTCCTCTGCATGGGAAAGTGAAATATAGATCCAGAGACGCTCGACGACATTGTAGTCCGACAGCTCCCGGTCGCCCGCGCAAAGGTCCCAGGCCATGGAGGCGGCCAGGGAGTCGTTCGCGTAGGCCAGCGGGGTGCCGCGATAGACGCTCCGCGAAAACTGGTCGAGGACGATCAGCTTCGCCAGCCGGCCCTTGCAGGTCTCCCAGACCGGATCGGCGAAGAAGCGGTCCTGCCCTTCCCGATGCATCTGTTCGCACCATTGGCGCTGCGCGTTCAGGATATTCTGGTCTTCGGCGCTTCGGGCGAACGGCCCGACCCGCCACTTCAGCATGCCGTTCCGCCAATTCTCCAGGGAAGCGTCGGCCGCGGTCCGCAACCGACCGAGCCAGAACTCGAGCACGGCCTCAGGGGACCGTTCGGTGATTTGAGCCTCCCCCCCCCCCGCCGCGCGGTGGAGTGGTCAGAAAAGACAGCTACGCCGTTTCCATCTCTAGCTTCGTCCATCGGCCAACCTTTCTTGAACACCCCCGGAATCGCCATCCAACGCCACGCGCCCGCCACAGGATGCCTCTACGAAGGATCGAAGTCCGCAGTCACCAGATAATATTCATAGAGTTTTTCCATTTAAGCATGAAATGAACACAGTTCTATACATATAAAATTCGCGTATCGGGCGACCGTGTCGCTTGTTGGCGCCCCGGCCGAACCGGCCCGGAATACTGCGCTGCCTCCGCCCTCGGTTCTTTCGCATGGCGCTGCGCCGCTGGTCACTCCGGCCGCGGCGCTTCAGTCAGCCCCGGAGCCGCGCGACTGCCCGTTCGACCTCGACCTCGCGCTCCGTCTGCCGCGCTGCCGCCGCTTCGCGCGCCGCCGCCACCACCGAAGGCGCGGCCCGGTCGGGAGAGCCGGCGTTGAAGGGTGGGTCCGGGTTGTACTCGATGCCAAGCTGGTTGACCTTGTGGACCCGGATTCGATCTTGCGCCCATCCCTAACTGATTGCGCCCGCTGCAGCCGTTCGAGGCAGGATTAGACGGCCCGGCCTGCGCCCGGTTTAGAATCCGACCCGGACGGCGTGTTCGGGCTGCGCGTCGGAGCTATCGTGGCGTTCGCCGGCGAGTGCAAGCGCGCCCCGCCGCGCCTCGAAGCGGGTTCCCAGCCTGGGCCTCCGATCATCCCCGCCGGCAAGCCCCGCCTCCGCGAAGGGTGTGAGCGCGAAGCTCCAGCTCAGCCGCGCGTCCAGCGCCTCACCGCCAGCCTCCGAAGCCCCGGACGGCTTCGGCAGTTCGTCGCGCCACAGCGCCTCCGCTCCGCCCGAGCCCAGCGCGGGCTCAGCCACAGCGAAGGGCGGCGGCCCTGCGCCCCCGACCCGAACCGCGCGGTCATGCTCAGCACCCGCTCCTCTGCGCCCTCCTCGGCGTGTATCGCCAGCCAGCGCCCGCGCGCCTCGACATGAAGCCGCGACGCCGCATAGCGCAGACCGCCCGCCAGCTCCAGGCCGGCCCCGGTCACGCCGTCGCCGCCGTCCAGCGCGAAGCGCCTCGACGCCGCTGCGCAGCTGCCAAGCGTCGGCCTGCAGGCCGTCGACCGCCTCTTCGCCCTTTTCTGTCAATCGGCTTCAAAGGACACGGCACTCAAGAGGCCAATATTCCACGCCGAACTACACTGATATCCACGGCAAACTGCCTTGGCCAAAGCCGACGGTTGTCGGTCACCTCTGAGCCGAACAACGCTTCAGCACGGCGGCCAGCGCGCGGGTGGCGGTGGCGGCAGACCCGACTCGGGCCAATCCAGGTCGTAGTCGGCATGGAAGGCCGACAGCCGGCCATGTTCGACCGCGCCCAGCACGGCCACGAACCAGCCGGCATAGGCATGATCCATGCCGGCGCTTTCTCCGGCCAGCCGCGGGAAACGCTCAACAAACATCCGGGACAGCTGTTGCGGACTCCTGCGGCCCGAATCTTCCCACTCGAAGAAACGGGCGTCCGCGCCGGTCGTGTAATGGACGCCTGCACACCAATCGATCAGCGACCAGCCGTCGGGAGCGATATTCGGGACAGCGGCAATCGAACAGCGCCAATAGGCCCCGGAGGGAAACCAGCCCGGCGATATCCGAACGCCCTGGTAGCCCAGCTTGTGCAACTCGTGGATCATCGCGAGCGATCGGCGAATATGTCCAAGGCTGCGACGTTCCCTTGAACTGCTGTTGAAATCGACCACCTGCTCAAAGCGCGCCAGCGGTGCGGGACTTGGGCGATTGCCGGCAGCCCGGCATCTTGGGTTCAGCTACTTCTTCCCTGCTGCGTCAAGTTCGAATTCTGGGCGCGCCAGAGACTTCAGCGTGCGCATGATTTCGCAGCGTTTTCGGCGAGCCGGCAGCAGGCGCGCATGCTCAGTTGAGCAATGGCGGTCTGTTCTCCATCCACTTGCGGAACTGCCGTTCGATCGCCGGCGCGTGGTCGGGGCCGAACGCCTCCGCCAGCAGCGGCCCGAGATCGTCCTCCCGGCCCTGCCGGACCATGTCGCGCAGCACCGTCATGAGCAGCAGCTCCACCGATTGCCGCAGCCGTTCGATGGAATTCCCGCGCGGGCCCGCCGCCGCCAGCGTGGTTTCTGCCATGCGGGCCACCCGGTCGAACAGAAGCCGCTGCTCTTCTTCGGAAAGGGCGAGCGCCGGCCCGGACAGTGCCTTTGGGTCGAGTTCGACGGTCAGCCCCGCCGAAATCATGTGCTCGTTGATCGAAACGCCGCGCCGCTCCGCAATCTCCCGGCTTCGCTCCCAGTCCAGGTCGGAGCATGAGATGGTCACCCGTACCCGCTCCCCCGAACCGCGCGTCCTCATCGGTCCGTCCCGTCCGAACGGCGCGCCCAAAGCTCGCGCTGGATGAAGGCGATCGCGCCGAACAGCGAAAGGTCCGTGCCGGGCAGCGCCTCGTGCAAGGCACGATGGACCGCATCCATCCGCGCCACCCGGTCGTGCAATACCCGCTGTTCTTCCTCCGACAGCACGAGCCGGCGCTCCTCGCGAGGCAGTGCCCCCGCATCCTCATGCAGGGCGCAGGCTATGAGAAAATGCGAAACCGGCATGCCCACCGCCTCTGCCCTCTCCCTGATCGCAGCCTTCTCGACCGGCGTGCAGCGCAGGGTGCGGCGAACCAGCCTTGCCATGACCGCCTCAGGGCTGCGGCGCCGGGCCGCCCTCCGGATCGGCGCTGCCGGAAACCGCCTGCCAGCGCGCCGCCGCGCCCGGATCGGTCAGGCGGTCCAGGTCCCCCTCCCGCGAGAGCCAGGCATCGACGGCATCGCCGAGCGAAGCCCAGCGGTCCTCCAGACCGAGGTCCGTCATCCGCTCCTGCTCTATCTTCGCCAGCACAAGCAGTTCGCGCGCCGCACGCCGCATGACGACGGCCGGCACGGCCTCCGCCATGATGGCTCGGTGAACGATATAGCGCGAGATTTCCATGCCCGCCTGGTCGGCAAGCTCCCTGACGCGCGCCCACTCGTTCGCCGTCGCCATTACTGCATGCTGGGTACGACGGCCCCCCGGAGACCGGCTCATGACGGCGCCTCCGTAACCGCCGTAGCCGTCACCAATCCGATTTCTGCTGTCAAGAACTCTTGCGTTGATCCTATACCAATTATCATATTTACCCCCTCACGAGTTGATTCGGTGCATCATCACCATGGTCCTGATTACCTTCACATCAAAGCCATAGTCATGCATCAGACTACTCTCTTTGCCTCCCCACGAC
>JAPOZF010000707.1:4283-7109 GCA_026706165.1 Gemmatimonadota bacterium | reverse complement strand
AACCGCCGCACCGTCGTGTTCGACTACGGGTTGCCTACGGCGACCCAGGTGTTCGGAGCTACCCTGCAGGCCGACGACATCGCCGGTTTCCGGGCCTACGCAGAAGCCAACGTCAACCACCGGTTCATCCAGTACCCCAACCGCCAGCGGGAGAAGCACTCCACCACCTCGGGGATCAGGGGCAAGCGCGCAGCGGTCGGCTGGATGGCCCACCTCAGCAGGTCCTTCCACCCGTTCGATTTCTTCGCCGAGGCGTTCGGGATGGATTCCGAGTACAACACGAGCCCCCGCTTCGTCGACACCTTCGGAAAGGTCAACTACGCCGATACCGACGAAGCGCGGGTGCGCCATATCTACGACTTCGTCGACGACAACGACGACAACGACCGCAAGAACGACCTGCAGCGCCGTTTCGACGACGGCCGCGTCGGCGAGGAGCGCCCCCCGGGGGCGCAGCCCATTCTCGGCGCCATCGACGATGCGGTGTTCCCGGGACTCGACGAGAACAACGACTTCATCCCGGACTTCAACCAGAACCACCTTCCGGTGCGGCCGAACTACATCCCCGACTACGAGGAGCCGTTCCTGCGCTACAGCGTCGACCGTCCCGAGTACCTGTTCGCCCTCGACCTCAACAACAACGGCTGGGGCGACCGCTTCGAGAACGACAACGAACCGGACTATCCCTACAAGCGCGGGCGGCGGGGGTTCAACACCTACCTCGGGGCGGAGATCACCCCCGAGGCGAGATTCACCGCCGGCATCGAGCGGGTGCGCCGGCTGTCTACCGGTGAGCGCAACCGCACCGCCTACGGACTGCTGGCATACGAACAGAACTTTCCCCTGCTCGGCACCCTCACTCTCTACGACCTGTTCAAGGTGGCCAGGGACGACATCCCCGACGACCTGGTGCAGTGGGTGCAGCGGCCGCCGGTCCTGGGAACCATGTCGACGTCCCCGGGATTGATGCAGGAGATCGCCGATCCCCTCGGCATGAGGAACGCGATCGTCAACCGTCTCTGGCTGGGGTTCGAACGGCTGCGGAACACCGGCTGGAACGCCGAGACCAAGATGACCTGGCAGTTGCTGCGGCAGCGGCAAAAGGACGCTCTCGACCGCAGCGGCGGTCCCCTCGGGCGAACGACGCGCCGCTTCGGCCTGGTCGCCAAGGTCGAGCGCCCCGTCGAGATAGGGCGGGTCGACCTGCGTCCACGCCTGAAGCAGGAGCTCTACATGGACGACACCCCCTATCTCATCGAGCGCTTCCTCGGCTCCCCCCGGGCCGAGCGCCACGACTGGAGCGGACTGGTTTCGCTGATGGCGAGGATCCCCTTCATGAAGCGGTCGCGGATCGAGATCGGCTTCGAGCGCTTCATCTTCCGCGACTTCGTCGCCGACGAGGACCCCGTCGCCGATCCGGCCTCCGGTCCGGCGGACGGGGATCCCACCGGGGATTTCGACGAGACCTCCTTCGGGCTGCAGCTGTCGAACGTTTCTCCCTATGCCGGCTACGGCCTGATGCTGCAGCTGGGCCTCCGGGTCGACAGGAGGAAGATCGAGCAGTTCGGAGGCGGCAGCGGAACCGACACCAACGCCCTGACCTTCATCAGCATCCAGGCCGGCCTCGGATCGCGCTACTGATCCTGGGGTTTCGGGGTGATCTCTCGGACCTTGCGGCCCCGGACGCCGCTTTTTGCGCGCCGATCCATTCGCTGGCGTCGGCGGGATTTTCGTCAATCTGATTCTGAAGACAGGACACTCGACAACGGTGAGAATACCCGTGGAACGAAAGACCCGCAGGCGCCAGGGGCTCCTCGGAGGACTGCTGTGCGCCTCGCTTGCCGCCTGCGGCGGCATCGACGAACAGACGGTGCTCGCCACCGTCGGCGAGGTGGAGATTTCCGCCGCCGACCTGCTGGATTTCGAAAGCCGCCTGAGCGGAGACCGCCTGAGCGAAAAGCCGGGGGCCGCCGGGTATCTCGACTACCTGCAGACCCTGATCGACAAGGAGCTGATGCTGCAGGAGGCGCGCCGTCTCGGCCTCGACCAGGATCCGCAGCTGCGCGGCAAGCTGTCCAAGGAAAGGGCGGACCGCATCATAAAACGGTTCCTGAAGGTCGAGGTGTACGACAGGATCGAGTACACCGAGGATGAGCTCCGGGAGCTGCAGAAGGAGACCGGGCGGGACCGCGCAGTCCGGGTGCGGCGCATCGTCCTGCGCAGCGAAGCAGAAGCCGGGGACGTCGCCGCTGCCTGGCGCCAGGGCGCGGATTTCGACGAGCTGGCGGCCCGCACCATCCTCGAAGAGACCGGCCTTTCGGGCGGCAGAATGCTTCTCAAGGACGAGCTCAAGCCGGAAATCCTGCAGGAGGCGGTCTGGCCCCTGAAAGCCGGGGAGATCTCCGACCCGGTGTTCTACGGCGATCAGTACGGGGTCTACCAGGTAACGGAGGAGCGCGAGATCGAGTTCGAGCTCGTGCGCCCGCTGATCGAACCGGAGCTGTTCGGCCTGAAGATCCCGGTTCGCATGAACGAGCTGGCCGCGGAGCTGAAACAGAAACTGGAGGCGAGGACCAACGAGGCGGCTCTCGATCTCCTCGCCGAACGGCTGGTTGCCGGGCAGCCGTTCACCGACGAGGAGCGGCAGACCGTGCTCTTCGAAAACACCGGAGGGGCCTACACGGTCGGGGATTTCCTGGTCTTCTCCGAATACATCAAGATGGGGTACGGCGATTCGCGCCGGATCCTCGACTGGTTCGCCAGGGAGGTGGTCGAGCCCCGCCTGCTGATTCTCGAGGCGGCGCGGGTCGCCGGGATCGACCGGGG
>JAPOZF010000707.1:0-4255 GCA_026706165.1 Gemmatimonadota bacterium | reverse complement strand
CGGGAGGAGGAGATGGTCTCCTGGTACCGGAACCGCGAACAGTCGCTGCTGCTGCAGGCGGTGAGGCGGGAAGCGACGGCCAACGTCCTCGTCGACGAGTCCGAGGCGCGGCGCTTCTACGAGGAGAATCCGATAAAGTTCACTCCCCTGGAGTCGGTAACCATTCGCGAGATCCTGGTGGCGAGCGAAGCCGAGGCCGAGGCTCTCCTCGACCAGATCCGGCGGGGCGCCGACATGGGAGAGCTCGCGGCGCGGCACACCCTGCGCCGGCAGGGCCGGATCAGCAAGGGGGAGTTCCACATCCACCCCTTCGAGACAGGCCGGTACGGACCGGCGCTGGTGGCGGCCAGGGGCGCCGGAATCGGGGATCTGCTCGGTCCGGTAGAGCTGACCGTCCCCGATTCCGAGCTTCTCGAACCGGAGCCGGCGTCGGCAGCCGGGCCGCATTATTCGATCTTCGAGCTCCTCGACTCGACCATCGGCGCCGATCCCGAGCCCTTCGCCAAGGTCGAACGGAGAGCGCGCGCCCTGGTCAGGAGGGACAAGGCCAACCGGGCATTCTACGAGTTCCTGCTCGAGCTTCGCTACGAGAACGAGGACAAGGTCCGGGTGTACGACGACAACGTCGGGAAACTGGCTGCGAGCAGGGCCGCCTGAGTCTTCCTTCCCCTCCCCTTCTCGCCCCGGCCACGGCGTTGAAGTCTCCCGCTTTCCACCTGCTCCTCGCGGTCGTCTTGCTGCAGACACCGGCCGGCGGGGACCGGGAACCCGCCGGAGACCGGTCGGGGGCTCCTGTCTTCGTCGACGTAACCGCCAGGGCCGGCATCGGGTTCGTGCACCAGACCGGTGCGAGCGGGCGCCGGTACTTTCCCGAAACCATGGGGGGCGGGGTCGCCTTCCTCGATTACGACGGCGACGGCGACCTCGACCTCTACTTCCCCAACGGCGCCCCGCTGCCCGGATACAGCCAGGCCTCCGAGCCGGCCAACGCCCTTTACGGCAACGACGGGGGCCGCTTCACCGAGGTGGAGGCCGCGGCCGGGGCTGGAGATCCGGGGGGCTACGGCATGGGCTGCGCCGCTGCCGACTACGACAACGACGGCCGCCTCGACCTCTACGTGACGAACTTCGGGGCCAACGCAATGTTCCGAAACCAAGGTCCCGGATTCGCCGACGTCACCGCCGAGTCCGCCCTGGGGGACACCGCCTGGGGCGCCGGCTGCGCCTTCTTCGACTACGACAACGACGGGGACCTCGACCTCTACATCACCAATTACGTGCACTTCGATTTCGCTTCGGTCGACGAGGATCTCGACCCTTACCTGAAGTCGACGGAAAAACGGCCCCGGAAAACAGGGGAAAAAATCAGCGCCTACCCCGACCCCGGACAGTTTCCCGGCGCCGAGGACCGCCTGCTGCGCAACGACGCGGGGGGCGCGTTCGCCGACGTCACCGGCCGTTCGGGCATGGTCGACACCGTCTCCATCGAGGGGCGCGGGCTCGGCGTCGTCGCCGTCGACTACGACCGCGACGGCTGGCCCGACCTCTACGTCGCCAACGACGGTTCGCGCAACTTCCTCTACCGCAACCTCGGCGGCGGCTCCTTCGAGGACGTCGCCGGCCTCGCCGGGGTGGCGTACGGCCTCGACGGACAGCGCGAGGCGGGGATGGGGGTCGATGCCGGCGATTTCGACGGCGACGGCTCCGTCGACCTCGTGGTCACCAACTTCGAGCAGGAGCCGGTCAGCCTGTACCGCAACCTCGGAAGCGGCACCTTCCTGCATTTCTCCTACCCGGCCGGGATCGGGCTGCCGACCCTGCGGCCGCTGTCGTTCGGATTGGGCTTTTTCGACTACGACAACGACGGCTTCCTCGACCTGTTCATCGCCAACGGCCACGTCCTCGACAACATCACCCGCTTCGACCGCTCGCGAACCTACGGGCAGGCGAACCAGCTGCTGCGCAACCTGGGGCCGGACCCGGCGGGTGTGGTCCGTTTCGAGGATGTCTCGGACGCGGCAGGAGAAGCAGTGACCGCGCAGATGGTCAGCCGCGGCGCCGCCTTCGGGGATTTCGACGAGGACGGGGACACCGACCTTCTGGTCGGCAACGTCGGGCAGCGGCCCAACCTGCTGCGCAACGACCGCGGCGGCGGCAACAACTGGCTCAAGGTCAAGGCGGCCGGCCGCAGCAGCAACCGCGACGGAATCGGCGCCCGCGTCCGCATCGCCGCCGGAGATCTCCGCCTCGTGCGCGAGGTCCGGGGCAGCTACAGCTACCTCGCTCACAGCGACCTGCGCGTCAGCTTCGGACTGGGCGGAAGGACAGCGGTGGACGAAGTCGTGGTCGTCTGGCCGAGCGGTCTCGAGGACAGGGTGACCGGCGTGGAAGCCAACCGCACCATCGTCGTCGTCGAAGGCGGCGGCTGAGCCGGGTTTCCGGGACAGGCGGTTCCCGCTCCAGGCAATTGCCCGTACCGGGGTTTCTGTGCAGACTAGCCCTCCCTCTGCGGGGGGATCAGATCGATCCTTCCGCGAAACTTCCGGCCCCCGGAGACCACCGCAGATTTCCCGGGTTCAACCGTTCCCGATGGATGTGGAAAAAGCGAAAGAGCAATACTTCGATCAGGGGTACTTCGTCGCCGACGACGCGGTCGAGCCCCGCATGCTCGACGAGCTGCAGGCGGCGGCCGGGCGGGTGTGGGCAAAGGTCCGCTCGGGGGAGGTGGATGTCGCCGGGAACGGCCCCGATGCAACCGCCATTTTCGGCCTCATCGCCCCCGAGTTCGGCGAGCCGGTCTTCGCCGAGTACCTGATCTGTGAACCGGTGTTGCGCTACGTCCGCGCCTTCCTGGGGGATGAGCTGCGGCTCGGCCACGTGCACCTGTGGTGCGCCGACAGCGGCTACGACACCGGCTGGCACCGGGACGTCGGCAAGGACCGCGACGTCTCCCGGGAGCGCGAGATGGAGATTCTCACGCGGCCGATGGGGAGCATCAAGTGGCAGCTGGCCCTGCTCGACGATCCCTGCCTGTGGGTGGTTCCCGGCAGCCACAAGCGCTACCGCACCGAAGCGGAACGCCAGGCGCTGGTGGTCGACACCCGCCTTCCCATCAGCGGCGAAGTGCAGGTCGAGCTGAAAAGCGGGGAGTGCATCTTCTGGAACGGCCACCTCATCCACCGCGGCCGGCAGCCCCGTGACCTGCCAAGGCGGCTGACGCTGACCGGCGGCCTGCGCATGTACCGTCCCGACGAGGCCCCCGAGGAGCTCGACGGACGCTTCGCCTGGCGCCTTGCCGGCAACATCAGGGAAGCCCTGCCGGAGAAGATGCAGCTGTTCTACGACCGCTGGCGGGTGTTGCAGAAGGCCGGATGAAACCGACCGGCATCGACCTCGAGGGCGCCCCCGGGGCCGGGGACGGCAGGGCGGATTGACGGTTTCTCCCTCCCCGCCCGCGGCCCTGAAAGACCGCGGAGACGCCACCCCGGCCAGCTCCCCGCCGGTCCTCGGCATTAGCGCGCGCGCCATTCTCCTGGGGCTGGCCCTCTCCTTCGGGGTCGGCGCGGTAGTGCCCTTCATCTCGCTGCACATGCTGGCGTCCAACGCCTCGGCCTACTTCACCAGCCAGATCGCGCTGTTCGCGCTGTTCGTCCTGATCGTCTTCGTCAACGTCGTCCTCGGAAAGCTCAGAGTTTCCTGGGTCTTCCACCGCGGCGAGCTCGTCATCCTGTTCATCATGATGGCGCTGGCCAACTCCGTCCCCGGGCTCGTCGCCTACTGGGTCCCCCTGGTTTCGAGCCCGTTCTACTACGCCTCCGCCGAAAACGACTGGGCGGAGATGATTCACCCGTACATCCCGGACTGGCTGGTCCCCAGGGACCCGGTGGCGATTCAGGCGTTTTTCGAGGGCTCGACCGGGGGCGCTTCCCAGATCCCCTGGGACGTCTGGATCGGCCCGCTGCTCGCCTGGGCGCCGCTGGTGATCGCCCTGCAGGTGGTGATGATCTGCATGATGGTGATCCTGCGCCGCCAGTGGGTGGAGAAGGAGCGCCTCATCTACCCGGTGATGCAGCTGCCCCTGGCGATGGTCAGGGACGACGACCGCGGTTCGTTCCTCAAGCCGTTCTTCCGCAACCCGGTCATGTGGATCGGCTTCTCGATGCCTGTACTGCTGCTCTCGGTAAACGGTCTCAGCGCCTACTTCCCGTTCATCCCCTCCCTCAGCTTCAGCATTCCCTTTCCGCTGCTCAGCCCC
>JAPOZF010000570.1 GCA_026706165.1 Gemmatimonadota bacterium | reverse complement strand
GTGCGCGGGTTCGACCGGGAGCATTGCCGGGAGCGGGTGGAGCGGGCACTGCAGCTGGTTCGCCTCGAAGGCCTTGCGGACCGGAGGCCCGCCCAGCTCTCCGGGGGACAGCAGCAGCGCGTGGCGATCGCCCGGGCGCTGATATTCGATCCCGACCTGGTGCTGATGGACGAACCGCTCGGCGCCCTCGACAGGCGCCTGCGCGAGGAGATGCAGTACGAGATCCGGCGCATCCACCAGAGTCTCGGGGTGACCGTGGTCTACGTCACCCACGACCAGCAGGAAGCCATGGTGATGTCGGACCGGATTGCCGTGCTGCGCCGGGGGGACATCGAGCAGGTCGCCGAGCCGGAAGCCCTCTACGAAGAGCCGGAGAGTTCGTTCGTCGCCAGGTTCATAGGCGAGAACAACCGTCTGCACGGACGGGTGACCTCGGTCAGCGAAGACATCTGCACAGTGGAAAGCGGCGGCGAAACCATACGGGCGCTGCGCGTCGTTCCCTGCCGGCCCGGGGACGCCACCACCCTGTCGATACGCCCGGAGCGCGTCGCCATCGCCCCGGAGCCGGGTCTCTACAGCAATGAGCTCGACGCCGCCATCGAGGACATCACCTTCCTCGGCGACCACCTGCGCCTGCGCCTGAACGTGTGCGGGCGCTCGGACTTCATCGCCAAGATCCCCAACGTCGTCGGGCACGGCGCGGTGCTGGAAGGGGACCGTATCCGCATCGGCTGGACGCCTACGGACTGCCGGGTGCTCGACCCGGACGAGGACGAGGCGTAATCCGGGGCCGGACCGGTTTGAGAGTGCCTTGAGCATGGCTTCAGGAGACAGGTCCAGCCATACGGGGATCCGCTATCAGCCCGACGAGCGTCCGCCGCACCTGCTGTCCGCAGGCATGGGAGTTCAGGCGGCCATGCTCGTCCTGGCCGGGATCGTCCTGACCCCGGCCATCGTGATCCGGGCGGCGGACCAGGACGAGACCTACATGACCTGGGCCATCTTCGCCGCCCTTGTGGTCAGCGGATCCACCACCGTCCTGCAGGCGGTTCGCCTCGGCCGCATCGGCTCCGGGCACGTCCTCATCATGGGCACCTCCGGCGCCTTCATCGCCGTTTGCGTGGCGGCACTGGTGGAGGGCGGGCCGGCGCTGCTCGCTACCCTCGTCATCGTCTCGTCGCTGTTCCAGTTCGCCCTGTCGGCGCGGCTGTCGCTGCTGCGGCGAATCCTCACGCCGGTCGTCTCCGGCACGGTGATCATGCTGATCGCCGTGACCATCATGCCGATCGTCTTCGACATGCTGTCCGACGTCCCCGAGGGGACGCCGCCGGCCGCGGCCCCGGCTACCGCCGGGGCCACCCTGGTCGCGGTGGCGGCGCTGGGCCTGCGGGCAACAGGTACCTGGCGCTTGTGGTCACCCGTCATCGGCATCGTCGTGGGCTGCGGAGTGGCCTCCCTGTTCGCTCTCTACGACGTCGAGCGTATCGCTTCCTCCCCCTGGGTCGGGGTACCCGCTGGAGGCTGGCAGGGGTTCGAATGGAATCTGGGGGCCTCGTTCTGGGCGCTGCTGCCGGCGTTCGTGTTCGTGACCCTGGTCGGGGCCATTGAGACCATCGGCGACGCGGTGGCCATTCAGCGCGTCTCCTGGCGGAACGAACGGGCGGTCGATTTCCGCACCGTGCAGGGAGCGGTCGCCGCCGACGGCGTGGGCAACCTGCTTTCCGGGGTCGCCGGCACGGTGCCCAACACCACCTACTCCTCGAGCATTCCCCTGGCCGAGATGACCGGGGTGGCCTCCCGGAACGTCGGGGTATGCATCGGCATCGTCCTGGCGACCCTGGCGTTCATGCCCAAGCTGACGGCGCTGCCACTGGCCATTCCCAACCCGGTGGCCGCCGCCTACCTGACAATGCTCCTGGCGCTGCTCTTCATTCAGGGGATGAGGATCGTCGTCCAGGACGGCATCGATTACCGCAAGGCCACGGTGGCCGGGTTGGGGTTCTGGATCGGGACGGGGTTCCAGAACAAGGCGATTTTCCCCGACTCCCTCGGCGAGACCTGGGGGGTCCTGCTGGGAAACGGCATGACCACGGGCGGTCTCGTCGCCATCGTGCTGACCCTGTTCATGGAGCTGACCCGCCCGCGCCGGCGGCGCATCGAAATGGAGCTGGACCGGGCCGCCGTTCCCAAGGTGGAGGCGTTCCTGCGCGAGTGTGCCGGCCGCCTTGGCTGGAGTGCGATGGCCGTGGAGCGCCTGTGCCTGGCCGGAGAGGAGACGTTGTTGAGCCTCGGGATGCCGGAGGAGGGGGAAGAGGCCGGGCAGAAGCGGCGCCTGCTTCTGTTCGCCAACCGCGACGGGAGCGCCCTGGAACTGGAGTTCGTGGCCGCAATCGGGGACGAGAACCTCGAGGACATGATGGTGCTGCTGGGGGAACGGGCCGAGGCCCCCGACGAGCGCGAGCTTTCCCTGCGCCTGCTGCGTCACGTCGCCTCGTCAGTGCGCCACCAGCAGTACCACGACACCGACATCGTTACCGTGCGCGTCGAAGGAGAGAGCTGATTCGCAAAGGGCGGATCGTTGAGCGCGGTTCGGTACGCCCAGCCCCGGACCTGCAGAAAGCGGCAGCCCCTTCCGCCAGCCCGGGACCTGACCGGACGCTGAAGTCGCTGCGTGAAACAGGGTGCGGGCAGCCGATGCGGCCGTATCCTCGTCAGCCGTCGAGGAGGTCCCTGGCTACCGGCCGCGCCTCGTCCAGCGATCCGACGATCTGGTTCTCCGGTACGTTGCGCAGGATATCGAGACCGTAAAGGGTCTCGGCAACGGGTCCTTTTAGGCCCATCACGATCGACTCGGTATGCTCCTTTTCCGCGACCTCCAGGAGCTGGGCGATCAACATGGCGGCGCTGTCGTCGAGGTAGGTGGCGTCCGAGAAATCGAAGATTACGACCTCGTGATCCTTGATGTCCCCGCCTATCACTCCCACCAGCTTGTTGGAGGAGGAGACGGTGAAGCTCCCCCTGAGGGCGACCAGGCCGACGCGGGCCGAATAAGGATCTACCCCCGAGTCATCCTTCTGGTCGGAGAAGAACGTCTGGTCCATCAGCGGCACCGAGACCACGCTGTCGAGCTCCAGGCGTTCCAGCTGCCGCGCGTTGGCCATGCCCGCGGCGATCAGCCCTATCGCCACGGCGGTCACGAGGTCGACGAAAACCGTGAGCCCCAGGGTGATCCCCATGACCAGGAGATGCTCCCGCCGGATGCGGTGAACCCGGGTGAGGAGGCGCCAGTCGATGATGTCCCAGCCCACTTTCACGAGGATGCCGGCGAGAGCCGCATGGGGGATCGGCTCGACGTAGCGGCCGAGGCCCAGCAACAGCGCCAGCAGGAGCAGGGCCCGCAAGGCCCCCGAAACCTGGGTCTGACCCCCGGCGCGAATGTTGGTCACCGTGCCCATGGTGGCGCCGGCCCCGGGCACGCCGCCGAACAGCCCGGAGACCATGTTGCCGATACCCTGGCCCACGAGCTCGCGGTTCGGGTTGTGGCGCGTGCCGGTCAGCGAATCGGCCACCAGCGAGGTGAGGAGGCTGTCTATGGAGCCGAGCAGGGCGAGGATGAGCGCCGGTTCCAGGGCGCGCACCAGGAAACCTGCGGAGGGCAGGGTGAACTGCAGGCTGGGCAGGTCGGTCGGTATCGGTCCGATGACCGGAGCGTCGCGCAGCCACAGGACGCCCAGCAGCGTGCCGGCGATCAGGGCCACGAGGAGAGCGGGCAGGAATCGCGACAGCCGCCGAGGCCAGAGCGCCGCGGCGGTGAGGGTGACCGCGGCGATGGCGAAGGCGCCGAAATCGATATTGCCCACCGCCTCCGGCAACGCCCTGACCGCGGCCATGGGTCCCCCCAGGGCGGTAGGGGATCCGAGGAAGGGCATGCTCTGAATCAGAATGATGATGATGCCGATGCCGGACATGAAACCGGAAACGACCACGTGCGGGGTGTAAACGACGAAGCGGCCGACTTTCGACAGGCCGAGAATCACCTGCAGGAGTCCGGCCAGGACGACGATGGTCAGGGCTTCGGTCAGGTCGGCCGCGCGGCTGGTGACGATGACGGCCATGGCGACCGCCATCGGCCCGGTGGGGCCGGATATCTGGGACCGCGTCCCGCCGAATACCGACGCGAAGAAGCCGACCGCGATCGCCCCGTACAGGCCGGCGGCCGCCCCCAGTCCCGACGCCACCCCGAAGGCCAGCGCGACAGGCAGTGCCACCACCATGGAGGTAATGCCGCCGAAGAGATCCCCCCGGAGCGTTTGGGTATCGTAATTCATGCCACACCTCGATCCGTGGTTCAGGTTTATACGCCAAGCGGACGTCCCGGATACCCATGAGGCAATCTGCAGGATAGGGGACCGGGCAAAATCATCGTGCTTAGTTTTGCATCGGGCAATCGCCGTGAATCACGGGCAACCCGGAAAATCCTGACATAGGGGAGTTGGCAACCCCTGTTGCTGAAGAACCTGGAGTCAAACCGGCCGGTACTCCGAAGAACCGGGAACCCGACCCAGAACAGAACGACAGGAGCAGAAAGATGAAGAACAGGGAGAGAAGAGCTGTTCCCTTCGCGGCGCTGATCGCCGCTGCCTTGCTGCCATGGAGGAGCGCAATTGCCGAGGAGCAGTCCCTGACGGTGGTATCCTGGGGCGGGTCCTATGCGCGCGCCTGCGTCAAGGGCTACCACGAGCGCTTCACCGCGGAAACGGGAATCGCCATCAATCTCGAGGACTACAACGGCGGGCTGGCGCAGATCCGCGCCCAGGTCGACGTGGGCAACGTCTACTGGGACGTGGTCGACCTCGAGATCCCGGACCTGGTGCGCGGCTGCGACGAGGGCCTGCTCGAGGTCGTCGAGATCGACTCGCTGCCGGCCGGAGCCGACGGGACGCCTGCAGCCGAGGATTTCGTCGAGGGGACGGTCACCGATTGCGGCCCTGCCACGATTTTCTACTCGACGGTGTACGCCTACAACGAGAAGAACATCGCCGGCGAGAAACCCGCCACCATGGCGGATTTCTTCGACCTGGAGAAATTCCCCGGCCGCCGGGGCATGCGCCGCTCGCCGCTGGTGAACCTGGAGTTCGCCCTGATCGCCGACGGGGTGCCGCTCGACGAGGTGTATGCAACCCTCGATACCCCCGGGGGTGTGGACCGCGCCTTCCGCAAGCTCGATACCATCAAGGAGCACATCGTCTGGTGGGAGGCCGGCGCGCAGCCGCCGCAGATGCTCGCCGACGGCGAGGTGGTGATGAGCACGGCCTACAACGGCCGCATCTTCAACGCCCAGGTGCTGGAGGATCAGCCCTTCGTCATCGTCTGGGACGGCCAGGTGCTGGATACCGGCGGGCTGGCCGTTGTCGCGGGGACTCCCAGACTCGAAGCGGCGATGAAGTTCGTCGCTTTCGCCTCGACGGCCCGGTCGAGCGCCGACGTCGGGCGCTACATCGCCTACAGTCCGACCCGCCGTTCGGCGATGCCCCTGATCTCGACGCATGCCGAAAAGGGGGTGGACATGAACCCGCACATGCCCACGAGCGAGCGGAACTCGAAGCGCGCCCTGCACAACGACTGGGAGTGGTGGAGCGATCACGGCGACGAAATGAACGAGCGTTTCAGCACCTGGCTGGCCCGGTGAGGAACCATGGGCAATCACCGGTTCTGAAGTGAGTCGTCGATTCCGGAATCCCATACCATCGTCCGAGGTTGAAATAACCATCGATTACTCGAACCTCCGCCCCCGGCTGCGCGCCGCGGGACTGGTGCTCCCGCTGCTGGCGTTCATCGCCCTGACCTTCCTCGCGCCGCTGGGAAACATGCTCGTGCGCAGCGTGTACGACCCGGTGGTCTCGGACGCCCTCCCCCGAACCCTCGACCTGCTGCGCCAGTGGGACGGCAAGGGCACCCCCGGCGAGGCGGTGTACGAGGCAGCCGCCCGGGAGCTGGTGAAGGCGCGTGGGGAGCGCACCCTCGGCCAGGTCGCCAGCCGCGTGAACCGCGTGCAGGGCGGCCTGCGCAGCGTCCTGACGCGGAGCGCCCGGAAGCTGCAGAAGGTCGGCGAAGGGCCCTGGCGCGAGGCGATGGTCGGGGTCGACGACGCCTGGGGGGAGGTGGGGACCTGGCACGCGATCCGCAGCGCCGGGGAGCGGTTCACCGCGCGCCATTACCTGAACGCCGTCGATCTGCAGCGGCTGCCGGACGGCTCGGTCGCCCGCCAGCCCGAGGAGCGCCGGATTTACCTGTCCCTGCTGTGGAGGACCCTGCTGGTGAGCCTGGGAATCACCGGGGTGTGCCTGATCCTCGGCTACCCCATCGCCCACCTGATCGCCCACGCCCCGCCGCACCGCGCCAACCTGCTTCTGGCGCTTGTCCTCGTCCCGTTCTGGACCTCGCTGCTGGTGCGGACGACCTCCTGGATCGTCCTGCTTCAGAACCAGGGGGTTCTCAACGACGCCCTCGTGGCCCTGGGGCTGATCGGCGACGAAGGCCGGCTAGCCATGATCTACAACATGACCGGAACCTTCGTGGCCATGACCCACGTGCTGCTCCCCTTCATGGTGCTGCCGCTCTACTCGATCATGCGCGCCATCCCGCCGGTCCAGATGAGCGCCGCGGCCTCTCTGGGGGCCGGTCCGCTGCAGGCCTTCCGGCGCGTCTACTGGCCGCAGACGCTCCCCGGCGTCGGCGCCGGCTCGCTGCTGGTCTTCATCCTCGCCATCGGCTACTACATCACTCCGGCCCTGGTTGGGGGCAGCAGCGGCCAGCTGATCTCCAACATGATCGCCTACCACATGCAGACTTCCCTCAACTGGTCCCTCGCCGCCGCCCTGGGCGGCATCCTGCTGGTCTGCGTGATCGCGCTCTACTGGCTGTACGACCGCCTCGTGGGGGTCGAGCGCATGCGGCTGGGCTGAAATGACCCCACTGGAACCCAGGGAGCGCCTGCTCAGGCTCGGGTACCTGGCGTTCTGCGCCGCGGTGTTCGCCTTTCTCGTCGCGCCGATCCTGGTGATCGTGCCGTTGAGCTTCAACGCCGAGCCCTACTTCACCTTCACCGAGGGCATGCTGCGCCTCGA
>JAPOZF010000148.1:3007-7164 GCA_026706165.1 Gemmatimonadota bacterium | reverse complement strand
GGACGAGGACACCGCCGCCATCCGCGAGCTCAACGCCGCCCTCCACCGGGACGCGCGCGTCGACGTGTCGCTCCTGTCGATCGGGGACGGCCTGACCCTGGCGCGCAAACGGTAGTATCGCGTCGCGCGATAACTTGAAAATCCGGCGCCGGGGCGCTTGGCTCGCAAGGGCGAGCGAAGGCAACGCGGCGACCTGGATGGATCGGCGCCGGAAACTGCATGGGATTCCTGGGAGGCGACAGTAGGGCCGAGTGCTTTTACGGGGAAATTCCGGGTGACCTGCGCCCCTCCCCGATCCACTGTCTTCACTCGCCGTACTCACTCCGTCGGGCGCCCGGACTCCTTGCGGACCGGGAGCTTCGGTGTCCCTCGTTCAGTACCCCATTGCGTACCTGCCGGGGACTCAGCCGCGGAACGAGGGGTCCTTGGCTTCGACCAGGCGGACCAGGGCGTCGAACTCCAGCTGGCCGGTGTCGGCGGCGCAGCGCGCGAACTCCCGCATCTGCCGCGCCGAGCGCTCGACCGCTTCCTGCGGCGGGTACTGCAGCCGCCCGCAGGCCATGGCGTCGATCTGGACCCGGCAGGCGCTTTCGAGCCGGTACAGGTAGAGGAAAGCCTCGGCGATCGTGCGGCCGACCGACAACAGGCCGTGGTTGCGCAGGATCAGGGCGTCGGCGCTGCCGAGGTCGGCGGCCAGCTTCTCCCGCTCCTCGAGCAGGAGAGTGGAGCCCTCGAAGTCGTGGTAGGCGAGGTTGCCGTGAAAGCTCATCCCGTTCATGCTGACCGGCAGCAGCCCGCATTCGAGCGCGGCGATGGCCATGCCGGCGCGCGTGTGGGTGTGCATGACGCAATGGGCGTCTTCCCGGTGCTCGTGGATGGCGCTGTGGATGACGAAGCCGGCCGGATTGAAGGAGTATTCCGAAGGCTCGACGAGGTTGCCGTCGAGATCGATCTTCACCAGGCTGGAGGCGGTGATCTCGTCGTAGCGCAGGCCGTACGGGTTGATGAGGAAATGGTGCTCCGGCCCCGGCACCCGCATGGAGATGTGGCCGTAGATCAGCTCGCACCAGCCGAGGTGGTCGAAAATCCGGTACGCGGCGGCGAGCTGGACGCGCAGGTCCCCCTCGGCGGCGCAGGCTTCGCCGGTCTCGAAGGTCGCCGGCAGCGTCGTGGTCATGGTCGTCTCTCTTGTTCCGGGGTCCGCGGCCGGACGCCCCTGCCGGGCGCGGCCGATGGTGTTTCCCTGAGTATATCCCTTCGGCGGCTGTCCCGCCAAGTCACCCGAGGGAGGTCTTGCAGAGGGAGGTCTATAAATGGTAACCGACAACCGCAGCGCCGGCCCCTGGCAGCCGGTCGAGCGCGCAGGCTACGATCCCCTGCCGATCGCCGCCCTCAAGGTCCACATGCTGGACGATCCGCACTCCGGCACCCGGGACGGCCTGCTCCGGGTCGTCACCGAGGGGGGCATCGAGGGCTGGTGCAACGAGATCGACGCGGAGACGGCGCGGGTCATCACCACCCGTTTCCCCGAGCACCTGGTCGGCCGCGACGCCCTGGGGCGCGAGCGGCTGTGGCACGACCTGCTGATGCTGGAGCGCCTCACCTGGCCTCCGAAGAAGCTGCGCGGAGCCATCGACACCGCTTTATGGGACATCGCCGGCAAGCGGCACGGCCTCCCGGTCTGGCGCCTGCTCGGGGCCTGCCGCGACAAGGTGCCGGCGTACCGGACCCAGTCCGGGACCATGGGGCCGGAGGGGCTGAGGAAGGACCACTTCCTCGATTTCGCCCTGCAGGTGAAGGAGGAGGGGTACCTCGGAAGCAAGGACCACTGCTACGCCGGCCCGAAGTTCATGATCGAGCTGGCCGGGGAGCTGCGGGACGCGGTGGGGCCGGACTTTCACCTGATGCACGACGCCGTCGGCTACTACGACGTCAAGGAGGCGATCCGGGTCGGCCGGGCCCTTGAGGAGCGGGAATTCACGTGGTTCGAGGAGCCGCTCCGCGACCAGGACTTCTCCGGGTACAAGCAGGTGCGCGACGCCCTGGAGATCCCCGTCGTCGCCGGCGAGTACTTCCCCCACCAGCTGCACAGCTACGCGCAGATGCTGTCCATGGGCGCCGTCGACGCCCTCAAGCCGCAGCTCGAAATGGGCGGCATCACCGAGATGCTCAAGCTCGCCCAGCTCACCTACGCATTCGGAGCCACCCTGCACATGTCCGCGCACAGCCACATGTGGGGGTTCTCCTCGATCAACGTCAACGGCGCCATCGAGAACGGGTCCCTGCTCGAGGTGCACCCTCCCTTCGAGACCCACACCAACCCGGCGATCAGAAACCCCTTGGTGATGTCCAACGGCTACGTCGAGATGCCGGAAGGCCCCGGCCTCGGGGTCGACCTCGACTGGGACGCGATCGAGGACATGACGGTCGAGGTGATCGAGTGAGGCATCCTGCCCATCATTGCCGGAAGGAGCCGCGCGCCCGGGGCGACAAACTCCGTCGCCGCCTGAAGCAGACGCATCGGACACGCATGCCGGGCAAAGAACAACGCCCGGAGACCGGAACAACGCCCTGAACATTTCGCCCGGATCCGGTCCGGATTGATCGAAGTTCAGCGCAGAGACAGCCGAAAGAGGAGAGAAATGACCACCCTGCCGCTGTGCGATCCCCACTTCCACATGTGGGACCTCGACGCCCGCCCAAACCCGAACCTCGGCCCCGAAGCGGGGGAGCTGCTGCGGTCGTACCGGGCGGCCGACTACGACGCCGACGCCGCCACCCTGCCGCCGCGGCTGAACCTGGTTTCCCGGGTCCACGTCGAAACCGTGGTCGGCCAGATGGAAGGGGGCCCTGTGGTGGACACCGTCTCCGAGACCGAGTGGGTGTCCGCCCAGGTCGATCCGACCCAAGGGGAGCGGCCCTCGTACCTGGTCGCCTACCTCAATCTCGCCGGTGACCCCGCGGCCGCCCAACGCACCCTCGAGCGGCACGTCGAGGCCTCATCCTCGCGGCTGCGCGGGGTCCGCATGATCCTCAACCACCACCCGGACAACCCGGATCTCACCTGGCCGCAGGTCGCCGGCGGAGAGCTGATGCACACCTCCCGGTTCCGCGAAGGCCTGGAGCTTCTCTCCGGCCGCAACCTCGCCTTCGATCTCTCCTGCAATCCCCACCAGATCCCCGGCGCCGTCCGGGTCCTTGCCGACTTCCCCGGCCTGCGGGTCGTCGCCAACCACCTCGGGTTCCTCCACGACGGAGAGGACGACGCCCACGAGGAGCTGTGGCGCGACGGCATCGAGGGCCTGGCGACGCTGCCCAATATCGACATCAAGCTGTCGATGCTCTGGTTCGCCCGCGCCGGGTTTCACAGCGACCCGGAAAAGCGGGCCAAGGTGCGGGATCTCGTCCGCGAGGTGATTGACGTCTTCGGACCGGAGCGCTGCATGTTCGCCAGCAACTACCCGGTCGACAAGCTCCGCGGGATCTCCTTCGCCGCCCTGTACGAGCTCTTCCTCGACTGGACCCAGGACCTGGCCGAGGACGAGCTGAGGGCCCTTTTCCACGACACCGCGGCGCGCGCCTACAACCTCGATTGACCCGGCGGGCGGCCGCCCCGCTCAAAGACCCTCGAGCTCTATCTCCCCTTTGCGGTGACAGGCGGCGACGTGCGGCACCCCGCGCTCGCTGCCGGTCTCCTCGAGCGCCGGCTCCAGGCGCCCGCACAGGTCGGCGCGGTGCCGGCAGCGGGGAGCGAAGGCGCAGCCCCCGGTCTCATCCGCGGCCCCAGGTTCCCCGGCGGCATCGGCCTCATCCTCCCCGGCGACCATCCAGGGAGCGTGCGGGTCCGGGGGCGGCGCCGCGTGCAGCAGGGTCGCCGTGTAGGGATGCCGGGGTCTGGTGAACAGGGCCTCCGTCTCCCCCTGCTCCACGAGGCGGCCCCGGTACATCACGGCGACGCGGTCGCACAGGTAGCGGACCACGCTGAGGTCGTGGGCGATGAACAGCAGGGTGAGCTTCAGGTCCCGCTGCAGCTGCCGCAGCAGGTTGAGTATCTGCGCCTGCACGCTGACGTCGAGGGCGGAGACCGGCTCGTCGGCGACGATCAGCGACGGGCTCACCGCCAGGGCGCGGGCGATGCCGATGCGCTGCCGCTGGCC
>JAPOZF010000148.1:0-2997 GCA_026706165.1 Gemmatimonadota bacterium | reverse complement strand
GGCCAGCGGCAGCGCATCGGCATCGCCCGCGCCCTGGCGGTGAGCCCGTCGCTGAAGGCGTGGGGATAGCGGCGGATGTAGCGCGGGTCGAGCCCCACCCGCTCCATCAGCTCGGCGACGCGGCGCTCGCAGCGGCCGCGGTCCCAGCCGCGCGCCCTGAGCGGTTCGGCGATCAGGTCCATCACCGGCATGCGGGGGTTCAGGGAGGAGTACGGGTCCTGGAAGATCATCTGGATGTCGCGGCGCGCCTCCTTGATCTGCCGCCCCTCGAGCCGGGCGAGGTCGACCACCTCTCCGTCGCGGCGCCGGAAGAGGATGCGGCCCGCGGTCGGGTCGAGGGCGCGCAGGATGAGGCGCCCGGTGGTGGTCTTGCCGCAGCCGCTCTCCCCGACCAGCCCGAGGGTGTGCCCGGCGTCGAGGCGGAAGCTGACCCCGTCGACCGCGCGCACCGTACCCGCCACCCGGCGCAGCAGCCCCCGCCGCACCGGGAAATGCTTGCTGAGGCCCTCGACCTGCAGGATCGTCCCCTCCGACAGCTCAGCCACCGGCTCCTCCTCCGGTCTCCCCGGACAGCCTGAAACAGCTTGCGAAATGGCCGGGCTCCACCGCCTCGCGCCCCGGCATCTCCCGCTCGCAGACCTCCCCCACCTTCTCCCGGCAGCGGGGGTGGAAGGGGCATCCCGGCGGCAGGGCATGGGCGCTGGGGACGGTGCCCTCGATCGGCTCGAGCTTCTCGGTCCTGGCGGCGAGGTTCGGTATCGAGCGCAGCAGGGCGGCGGTGTACGGGTGGGCGGGCGAATCGAAGATCCTCTCGACCGGACCCTCCTCGACGACGCGGCCGAGGTACATCACGTACACGTAACTCACCGTGTGCGCGACCACCCCGAGGTCGTGGGTGATCAGCATCAGCGCCAGGTCGAGCTCCCGCTGCATGCGCTCGATCAGCTTGAGCACGCGGGCCTGCACGGTGACGTCGAGAGCGGTGGTCGGCTCGTCGGCGATCAGCAGGCGCGGGCTGCTCGCCAGCGCCATGGCGATCATGGCGCGCTGCCGCATACCCCCCGAAAGCTGGAACGGGTAGTCGCGGGCGCGCTCGGCGGGCTGCGGAATACCCACCCGGTCGAGCAGCTCGACCACGCGTTCCTCCCTCTGCCCGGCGTCGAGGCCTCCGTCGTGCAGGCGGATCATCTCGGCGATCTGGTTGCCGACCGTGTGCACCGGCGAGAAGGCCGTCATCGGCTCCTGGAAGATCATCGAGATGCCGCCGCCGCGGATGTCGCGCATCTGCCTGCCGCCCGGGTCGAGCCGCGCCAGGTCGACGGCCGGTTCCCCCTTCCCGGGGCGGAACAGCATCTCTCCCCCGGTGATCTCGGAGGACCGCGGCAGAATGCGCAGCAGGGCGTTGGCCGCCATGGTCTTGCCGCAGCCGCTCTCGCCGACGATGGCGACCGACTGCCCCTCCTCGACGCGGAAGCTCACGCCGTTGAGGGGACGCACCACCCCGGTGTCCCGCTCGATGCGGACCTCGAGGCCGCGCACCTCGAGCAGCGGCTCCCGGGAAGCCGTGCGGTCAGGGCCGGGGGTCATGCCGGAAGAACCATCGGAATCCATCGCTTCAGCTGTAGGGGTCGGCGGCATCCCGCATGCCGTCTCCGACGAGGTTGAAAGCGAGCACGGCGACGACGATGAACAGCCCCGGCAGCAGCAGCCACGGCGCCATCGCCACGGCCTGGAAGTTCTGCGCCGTCTGCAGCAGCACCCCCCAGCTCACCACCGGGGAGCGCAGCCCTATCCCGAGGAAGCTCAGCGCCGTCTCCCCGAGGATCATCCCCGGCACCGCCAGGGTCGCCGAGGTGATGACGTGGCTGAGGAACGAGGGCAGCAGGTGCCGGAAGATGATGCCGAGCGCACCGGTCCCCGACAGGCGCGCGGCGACGACGAAATCCTCGTCCCGCAGCGACAGGAAGCGGCCGCGCACGACCCGGGCCAGACCGGTCCAGCCCATCAGCGAGAGGATGAGGGTGATGCCGAAGTAGGTGCCCAGCGGCGGCCAGTGCGCCGGCAGCGCCGCGCTCAGGGCCATCCACAGCGGCAGCTGCGGAATGCTCATCAGGATCTCGATGCAGCGCTGCACGAGGATGTCGACCCAGCCGCCGAAGTACCCGGCGAGGCCGCCGAGGAGGATGCCGATGAAGAAGGTCAGCGCCACCCCGACGAGCCCGATGGTCAGGGAGATGCGGGCCCCGTAGAGGATACGGCTGAACAGGTCCCTGCCGAGGTCGTCGGTGCCGAACAGGAACAGCGGCGCCCCGTCGGCGGCGGCGAACAGGTGCAGGTCGGCGCGGAACAGCCCCCACATCTCGTACTCGGGCCCGGCGGCGAACAGGCGCAGCGGGTAAACGACCCCGGTATCGGGCACGTAGCTGCGCTGCCAGTCGTCCACCCCTTCACTCTTCAGTCCGTAGACGAACGGCCGCAGGTGGAAGGACCCTTCGGCATCGAAGAAGCGGATCTTCTGCGGCGGACACTGCACGTAGCGGGCGTGGCGCCGGTCCGGGGGCAGCGGGGCGAGGAACTCGCAGAAGGCCGCGGCGAAGTACAGGGCCAGCAGGACGGCGCCTCCCGCCAGGGCCAGCCGGTGGCGGCGGAAGCGCAGCCACATCAGCCTCCACTGCGAGGCGAAGGAGAGGTCCTCCCCCGCGCCGGCGGGAGCCCCGGGGGATGGCGCGGCAGTGGTCGCCGGATCGCTCATTCGTAGCGGATCCTCGGGTCGACGGCGGCCAGCAGGATGTCGGAGATCAGGGTGCCGATCACGGTCAGGGTGCTCAGCATCATCAGGAAACTGCCGGCGAGGTACATGTCCTGGTTCTTGAGCGACTCGAGGAGGAGAGGGCCGGTTGTCGGCAGGCTGAGGACGACGCTGGTGATCGCGGCGCCGGACAGCAGGTGCGGCAGCATCCAGCCGACCGTGCTGATGACGGGGTTGACGGCGATGCG
>JAPOZF010000403.1:2666-7204 GCA_026706165.1 Gemmatimonadota bacterium | reverse complement strand
AATATCTCCAAGGCTTATTTGCGCTCGGGATTCGCCTTTGGGGGATCGTGTTTGGCAAAAGATGTGCGTTCCCTGAACTATTTTGCCGAGCAGCATGGGATCGACTTGCCCTTGCATCGGGCCATTTTGCCGAGCAATGACGCTCACCTCACCCGTCTTGCCTCACAGCTTCTGGGTAGCAAGTACCGGACGATAGGTATGATCGGCCTTGTTTTCAAACCCAATACGGACGATTTGCGCGAAAGTCCCGCCATGCGACTATTGGAGAAATTACTGGCTGCCGGCAAGGAGATCTTTGTACACGAACCCGAAATAAACCCCGAACTCCTCATCGGTACCAATTTGCAATACCTCAAAAAGGTGCTGCCCGACTTCGCCGAGAGTCTGGTGGATTGGGACACGCTGTGTGCCCGCTCCGAGATGCTGTTGATCACGCGTTCGGGCGTAGTCTCGGAGAAGGAGATTGAAAAGGTGCAACTACCGGTGATCAACGTGGCTCGTCTCGGCAGCCGTAGCGTTTGCCCGGGCTGACAGATTTCGGCCTGAATACCCGGGCCAGGAAGGGTAGCTGCTCAACGGTCAGCTGGGCGAAGGCAGCAAGCACTCTCAGGAAAAACGCCCCGGGCTTTGTTCGAAAGACGCTGCCGCTGGCGCGCCGCCTCCCCTGCTCCTTTGCAGGGCATCCGGTGATTGGCGTTTTCCAACCCAAACCGGCATCGGGTGGGCGCCACAAGTAGAAGCCATGGGAAACCAGAAAACCAGCTATTACATGCTGGCGAGCAGCTGCATTGCGATCTCTCCGGCTTTTTCATCCTCGCCGACAACTACGGACGCAGCTTTGCCCCGGAGTAACCGGAGTCTTCAGGCACGACCGCGAGATTCCCGGGCCGACGCGGGACCATGAAGGTCGTCGGGTACAGCGACCGCTTCGGCGTCGCCCCGGGGGAGACGGTCCGCTTCATGGTAAGCAGCGAGCCCCCGGCCTACCGCGGCGACATCGTCCGCCTGCGCCACCTCGACGAGAACCCCGCCGGCCCTGGCTTCAGGTTCGATTCTGTAAACTCCGATGTCGCGGGCGAGTACCCGGGCAGGCCGCAGCCGATCCGCAGCGGTTCGTCGGTGGCCGTGCCTGACGATCCCCGCCTCGACTGCGAAGACGGGTTCACCCTGCACGCCTGGGTTTATTCGACGACGCCGCAGAAGGGGATCCAGGGCCTGCTGACGAAATGGTGCGACCCGGAGCAGACCGGCTATGCCCTCGTCATCGACCAGGCCGGCTGCCTGGCGCTCTGGCTCGGTTCGGGCAAGGGGGAAGTCGAAAGAATCGGAATCGGCGCCGGCCTGAGGGCTTCCCGCTGGTACTCGGTTGCCGCCACCTGGGACCCCGCCGCCGGCGAGGCCTGCCTCTACCAGGAGCCACTCGCCGACTGGCCCCTCGACAACCCCTCGGGAGCGGTTGCGCAAACCGTCGGAACGCCGGCAGTCTGGGCAAACTCCTGCGACTTCCTGATGGCGGCGTACTGGCGGCGCACCGGGGAAGGCGCCCTTGTCCCCACCGCCCATTTCAACGGCAGGATCGACGCACCCCGCCTTTTCCGGCGCGCCCTGGCCCCCGGCCAGATCGAGCGGCTCCGGGCAGGGGAACCGGACGCCGCAGAGGACCTGGTCGCCAGCTGGGATTTCTCCCTCGACATCCCGTCCGCCCGGGTGACCGACACCTCCGCCAATGGGCTTCACGGCCGCGCCGTCAACCTGCCGATGCGGGGCGCGGCCGGCCGCAACTGGAGCGGCCGCGAGGCGGATTTCAGGGCGAGGCCCTCCGAGTACGGAGCCATCCACTTCCACGACGACGACCTCGAGGATGCCGGGTGGGAGCCCGGCTTCGAGTGGAAGATCCCCCAGGGGCTGCCCAGCGGCATCTACGCGGCGCGGCTGCGCGCCGGCGGGGAGGAGGATTTCGTGCCGTTCGCGGTCAGGCCCTCCCGCGGGCGCCCGCAGTCCCGCATCGCCTTTCTCGCCCCGTCGGTCTCCTACCTCGCCTACGCCAACCAGCAGTACAACGACCCGATGCGGGCCGAGCTCGGCCGCCGCGACAGCGGGCAGGCCGGTCCGCGCGACCAGTACATGCGCGACCACGACCTGATGAGCCTCTACGACATGCACAGCGACGGCACCGGGGTCTGCTACTCCTCCCGCCTGCGGCCGATCATGAACATGAAGCCGGGGTACCGGAACGCCGAGCTGTCGCTGGCCGCCGGCTGGCCGCACGGCCTCAACGCCGACTTCCACCTCCTCGACTGGATGGACGCCCGGGGGTTCGGGTACGACGTGATCAGCGACGACGACCTCCACTTCGAGGGCGCGGAGCTGCTGGCGCCCTACCGCGTCGTCGTCACCGGCACCCATCCCGAGTACTGGACCCTGGGGATGCTCGACGGCATGCAGTCCTACCAGGCGGCCGGGGGCCGGCTGATGTACCTCGGGGGCAACGGCCTCCACTGGGTCACCTCCTTCGACCCGGAGCGGCCGCACGTCATCGAGGTCCGGCGCTGGGGCGGCACGCGGGCCTGGGAGGCGCAGCCGGGGGAGTACCACCACAGCACCACCGGGGAGCTGGGCGGCCTGTGGCGGCTGCGCAACCGCGCCCCGCAGAAAACGGTGGGCGTCGGGTTTGTTGCGATGGGCAGCGGCGAGAACCGGCCCTACCGGCGCCGGCCCGGCAGCTTCGACGAGCGGGCGGCCTTCATTTTCGAGGGGGTGGGCGACGACGAGCTGATCGGGGACTTCCCCTCCCTGGTGTACGGGCACGGGGCCGCCGGCTTCGAGATCGACCGCCTCGACCACGACCTGGGAACGCCGGCGCACGCCCTCCTGCTCGCTTCCTCCTGGGGGCATTCCGACGAGTACCAGCTGGCGATCGAAGACCAGAAGGCCTCCGGCCCGCCGACCGGCGGCAGCGGCAACCCGCTCGTGCGCGCCGACATGGTCTACTACGAGGGCCCCAAGGGCGGGGCGGTCTTCTCCGTCGGCTCGATCAGCTGGTGCGGCTGCCTTTCCTGGAACGGCTACGACAACAACGTCTCCCGCATCACCGGCAACGTGCTGCGCAAGTTCGAGGCGGGCTGACCGGCCCGGGGCCGGCGGGCAGGCCGCTTTCTTCGGGTGCCGGGTACCGCCGGTCGAAGACGGGGTCGGGACCGGGGGAAACCCGGCGGGGTTTCAATGGCCGGTATGGCCGGGGGGCGCTGGCACAAATGGCGGTGCCCCCGTGAGGACGTTGCGTTGCCAGGGAAGGTCCGGGCCGGGAGGGTCTGCCCGTGTCCGCATGATCAGCCAGCCGACCCGGTCCTTCATCCGCGGCCGGCAGTTATATTTACATGCCACTGACCGATGGAGGAGCGACCGATGACCGACACTGTCACCGAAACATTCGCCGCTCACAAACCCGGCTTCGACCGCGACGGTTACGCGGTGGTGCCGCAGTTCCTCACCGGGGAGGAGTTCGCCGAGCTGCGGGAGAACCTCGACCGCTACATTCGCGACGTGGTGCCGACCCTGCCGGACTCCGACGCCTTCTACCAGGACCGCGGCCGCCCCGGGACCCTGAAGCAGATGCAGCACATGGGGGGAAACGATCCGTTCTTCGCCGGGTACGCCCGGCATCCGCGCTGGGTGAGGCTGGCCGAGGACCTGCTCGGGGAACCGGTGGAGGCCAAGGAACCGGAGTGGTTCAACAAGCCGCCCGACACCCTGCATCCAACGCCTCCGCACCAGGACAACTACTACTTCAACCTCAAGCCGGCCAATGCGGCGACCATCTGGCTGGCCCTCGACCCGGTCGACGACGAGAACGGCTGCCTGCGCTACGTCGCCGGGGCCCACGAGGGCGGCCTGCGGCCGCACGGGGCGACCAGCGTGCTCGGATTCTCGCAGGGAATCTCCGACTTCGGTCCCGACGACGAAGCGCGGGAGGTTGCCATCCACCTGCAGCCCGGGGATGCCGCGGTGCATCACTGCGAGATCATCCACCGGGCCGACCCGAACAAGTCGGCGACGCGGCACCGCCGCGCCTTCGCCATGGTGATGTACGGCGAGAGCTGCCGCCTCGACGAGGAGGCCCACCAGCGCTACCTCGCCGCGGCGCGCCGCCAGCATCAGTCGATGGGGCTGGAGCCCGGAAAGGTCCAGGGGGTGGAGGCGTGAGTGGAGCCTTCCCGTAGGCGATGGAACCCCCGCCCTTTCCCCCGACCTGTCTGCGGGGGCGCGGCATCCGACCCCGCCGGACAAGCGGACCCGCGAGAGTGATCGCCAGGACAGGGCACCCGGAAGGCATCGGGGCGAACCGGACCCCGGATTCCCTCGACAAAGCGGTCCCGGGCGCCGGGAGCCTCCAGGCGGAAGCTGCCCTCCCCTTCCTTCACGGATGAACTTCCTTCGCGGGTTTTCGCTGAACGGGATATGTACCGGAATAGCCTTCTCCCTCGGACTGGTCAACCACTGGCTGCTGGCCAACCACCTCGGCAAGGCCGGGTACGGGC
>JAPOZF010000403.1:2300-2656 GCA_026706165.1 Gemmatimonadota bacterium | reverse complement strand
TGGCCCTGTGGACCACCACCGCGGTGATCGCCGCCACCCTGCGGGGGGAGTGGCTGCGCCGCGGGACAACCTACGTCGTGGGGCGGGAGGATGCCGGGGCTCGGGGGCGCGACAACGCGCTGCTCTGTTTCCTGGCGCTGTTCGCGGCGGGCATGGGGATAGCCTGGCTGGGGGCCGGGGCCGCGTCCCGTTTTCTGGGGCCGCTGGCGCTTTTCTGGTGGCCGCTCCTGGCGGCGCTGCCGGCGCTCGTGGTCCTGCAGCGGGCCGGACAGGCGGTGCTGCTGGGAATGGACCGTCACTCCAGCCCTAACCTGATCGACACTCAATCCAATTGTTGTCCAATACACCAGTGCCAT
>JAPOZF010000403.1:0-2290 GCA_026706165.1 Gemmatimonadota bacterium | reverse complement strand
CGCTCGTGGTCCTGCAGCGGGCCGGACAGGCGGTGCTGCTGGGAATGGACCGCAGCCGCCCGGACGCGGCGGTTCCCGTCCTCTTCATCGCCGTCTATCTCGGGGGCAACGCGGCTCTCCTGTGGGCGGGCCTGCTGAACCTTCAAAACGCTCTCCTGCTTTATGCGGGCGCGGCCGGCCTGGCGGGGCTCACGGCCTTCGTGGTGCTGATCGGCGCCGGGCGGTTCACCCTCGGGGACCGGGGGCTTCTGCGGCGGACGCTGGCCGTGGGATGGCGCGGCGCCGTCTCGGTGGTGCTGGTCCTGCTGCTCCTGCGCGCCGACGTGTTCCTTATCGAGCACTTCCTCGGCGAGGCTTCGGTCGGCAGCTACCGGGTGGCCCTCAACTTCGCCGAGATGATGCAGCGGGTGCCGGACGTGGCCGGGGCCGTGCTGCTGGCGAAGGTCGTGCGCGGCGAGGACGATCAGTTGAGCCTGCGGGTCGCCCGGGGCATATTGCTCTTTTCCCTGGCTGCCGCCCTGGTGCTGCTGGCGGCGGGCAGGCCGCTGATCGGCTGGCTGTTTCCCTCCTATCCCGAAGCCTTCCTGCCGCTGGCGTGGATGCTTCCGGGTCTCGTTTTCCTCGGACTGGGTTCGGTATGCAACACCAAGCTGGCAGGGCAGGGGTATCCGGCAATCACCCTGTGGGCGGCGGCCGTCGCCCTTGTTCTCAACGTCGGGCTCGGCCTCTGGCTCATCCCCGCCTGGGGACTGCCGGGGGCCGCCTGGTCGAAATCGATCGCCTGTACGGTGTGGGCGCTCCTGGTCGGGGGGCGCTACCTGCGCGGCGAAGGTATGGGCTGGGGCGCCTTCCTGCGCCGCTGATGCATCGAAACGACAATCCCTTCCGGGGCTGATTCGGAACCATGAGCATCCTGGCCGAGAGAAACCTGAGTGACCTCTTCGACCGCCGCTGGTTTGCGGTATTCCTGGTTTTCCAGGCGGTGGTGGCGGCGGCAAGCATCTTCGTCACCGAGCTGCTGCCCTTCTTCCTGATCGGCTTCCTGTGCGTCGCGGCCTACCTCGCCGCAGTGCTGATGAAGCCCTGGATCATCATCCCGCTCATATTCCTGACCTCCGGACTGGACAGCACGGGACGGCTGTTGACCGAGGCGGGCAAGGTAAAGGGCATCTTTCACCTGACCGGTTTCCACCTGACTTTCGGGCTGTTGATCCTCGCTCTCCTCGCCCAGATCTGCGTGAAGAAGCGCACCCGGTTTCCGGATTTCGAGATAAAGGCGCCGCTGATCCTGTTCCTGTGCTGTATAGCCGTATCGCTGACCTACTCCCCCAACCAGCCCGAGGCGACAGTCAGCGTCTTCCGGATCTCCGCCCTGGGGCTCTTCGCCTACATGACCAAGGTCATCATCGACTCCAGGCGGGCGGTGTCGCTGGTGCTGTGGTCGATGGTCGTCTGTACGATCGCCGGGGCGGTGATGGGCACCTACCAGGTGATCACCGGCCAGTTCCACCTGCCGGTCAAGGTCATCACCGCCCTGGGCGGCAACGTGCCGAGGGCGACGGGAACGTTCCACAATCCCAACATCTTCGCCATGTTTCTGATGAGCGGAATGCTGCCGCTGCTGGCGGTTCTGCTGAACTACCGTCTGTCGGCATGGCAGCGGCTGTTCTTCGCCCTGTCGGTCCTCATCGGCCTGGCCGGGCTGCTGGCCTCGTTCAGCCGTTCGAGCTGGGTGGCGACGATACTTGGTGTGATGGTCATCCTCTGGCTCAGCCGCAAGCTGCGCTATCTGTTCATCGTGATGTTCGCCTCCATCATTCTCGTGCTGGGGTTGAAGCAGTTCGTTCCGTTCGCCGAGTACATCTTCGAGCGCTTCATATCCATTTTCACCCTTTTCGACCAGTTCGGCTCGATCGGCCGCACCTCGAGCACGGCGCGCATATACCTGATCGTGGCTTCCCTCGGAATGTTCTTCGACCATCCGATTCTCGGTATCGGTTGGCGGGCCTTTCCCTATGTGTTCTCCCAGTACGCCCCCCCCGGGTACCCCCACTGGAGCCACGTCAACGAGGCCCACACGGTCGTCACCACCGTCCTCGGCGAGCTGGGGATCGTCGGTTTCGCCGTCTTTCTGTGGTTCGTAGGGCGTACGTTCTTTCTGGGCCTGACGGGCTTGCGGCAGATGCAGGACCCCTTCTTTCGCGCCGTGACGATCGGCCTGATCGCCACTTTCGTGGGCTTCCAGGTCAACCAGTCCTTCAACGGCGACCTGGCCAACAACATGTTCTGG
>JAPOZF010000577.1 GCA_026706165.1 Gemmatimonadota bacterium | reverse complement strand
CTTTCTCCTGCTGATCGGGCTTGCCAGACCTCCTCTTCAAGCTAACTGCCCGCGGCAGGGGCACCGCCTGATTCGGGATCATTCGGCCAGGTCGATCAACACCCGCCGACAACCAGAGAGAATGATCATGAACCATATCCACACCTCCGAAGATCTCGCGCCGTTCGCCGGGTTTCTGCACCGCCCCGAGCCGGAGGGGTTCTCCTCCATCATCGCCGGCCCGCCCGGGATCTACGGCCCGGAGAAGACCGGCAGGGAGCTGAACCAGTTTCCGACGCGGCGGATTCAGCTCTCCATTCACACCTGGCCCCCCGGCAAGGCGCACGGCAGCCACAGCCACGAGTCCTGGGAGCAGTGCTACTACGTCTTTGCGGGACAGGCGAGAATCAGGGTAGGGGAGGAGGAGAGGACGGTCGGCCCCGGCGGCTCTGCCTACATGCCCCCCGGGGTCGAGCACGACATCGAGGCGGTCGGTGAGGAGGAGCTGGTCGCCGCGGTCGTCACCTGCCATCTCGACGACGAGAACCCCTGGGAATCGTGACGGCGGCGGTTCGCGGTTTCAGGCCTCCTCCGCGCTTCCGTCCGGGTCGCGCTGCACCAACGCCACCGCAACCGAGATGACGATGCCGCCGGCCACCGCGGTGGCCAGGCTGTCGGGCACCCGCAGCCCCAGGCCGGGAGCGGCGGCGTCGACGAACACCTGCAGGGCCACGGTCAGGAACGAGACCGACAGGAACAGCACGGCGCAGCGGGAAGCGCCGATCTGCCTCATGGCGGCGTTGTAGGTCGCCCACGATATCCCCAGCATCAGCCCCCGGACCGCGATCAGCAGCAGGAACAGCGGCGCGGTTACCAGGGAAGCCCCCGCCGGGAGGCTGCTGTCGGCGTAGAGGAACGGCCCCAGGCAGAAGGCGCCGGCCAGAAGCCCGAGCCCGGTCACGAAGCGGGCGTCCCGCCGCATCAGCAGCGGCTTGAGGATGACGATGCCGGCGGCCACGAGGAAGGCGGCGAGCAGAGTCAGGCCGTCTCCCCAGGAGAGCGTTGGCTGCAGCACCCCGGGATCGAAGCTGATTAAGGTCGCCCCGCCGAGCGCCAGAAAGGAGGCGAACCAGTGGCGGCCCGACCAGCGTTCCCCGAGGAAGATCACGGCGAGAACGACGACGAAGATAGTCTCGACGCGGCTGAGCAGGATCACCTTGCTGGAGCCGACGCGGGCGATGGCGGCGAACAGCACCACGAACCCGGCCGCGTAGATCGCCGCCGCCGAGACGGCGAAGCGCAGCCAGTCCGACGCGGGCCAGCCCCGCCAGGGAAAGCCGCCGCGGAGGTAGGGGAGCAGCAGGAAGATCCCGCCGACGATGTTCGCCAGGAAGGCGATCTGCAGGGTGGTCGCCGGGTAGAAGTTCAGGGCGATCTCGGTGAGCAGCAGTCCTGCCGCCGCGGACGCGGCCGAGGCGAGGACGTACAGCGAGTAGCGCAGGTCCCCTTTCATGGCCGGCTGTTGCGATTCACGAGCCGTCCTGTTTGCAGATCAATCCGTGCTCAGTGTGGGAATCACTCCAGCAATGCCTTCAGCAGGGCATCGGGGGTGTCGGAGTAGAATTGGACATTGACGCGCGTCGCCATGTTGTCGGAGAGATCGAACAATTGCTTGCGAGCGGAGACAGGGATCAGCACGGTTTCGGCCTCTTTTTCGACCGCGGTTTCCACGATGCCGACGGCATTTGGCATTTGCTCCTCAGAACCTCAGAGGTTCAGCTGACCCACCACGATCTGTCCGACCTTCTGTCTCTTTTCCAGCAACGCGCCACAAAGCGCCAGAAGTGCCGGCAGTCCCAGAGACGCGCCTGAACGGTCGGTGTCCAAGGCGCGGAGCTGCACGGAGAATTCATGGCTTCGGGGGTCGCGGTCTCCAACCAGCTCCCTCCCCCGGGTGTACAGGTTCTGCTCTGCGTACCTGGTGCTTTCGCGAAACGGTTGCGGCACCGGCGAGTTCAGAATCCTTACCCCGCTTCCCGGTCCCGCCGTGACTTCGATTCGATAAAGGGAGGGACCCGTCTCCGGCCCGCCCGGACCGATTCCCCAAACCTGGCCCGGAGGCAACGGGTCCGGATCGATGGCGTCGTCGCTGCGCAGTTCCGGGGTCGCGACGAACTTCTCTATACCGTCTTCACCCATCGCATAACTGAACTGGGTGTTGCGGAACTCGCTCTTGAACACCCGCTTCTGCTGCTCCTTGACCCGGCGGCGGGTTTCCATTGCCAATCGCACAAGCGGCTCCAACTCATCGTCCGGTACCGGCGAATCAGGATCAGGGTACAGCAGCTTGAGCAGGCCGCTAACGGTCTTGTTGACCGCGGTGATGTCCCGTCCGCTGAGCGCGCCGCCATAGTTAACCCTTCCCTGCAACTGCTGAACGCGGCTGCCGGTGCGCAACCGACTCCAACACTCCGAGAGGAAATCGCTGACAAGGCCGAAGTGGCTGGTGAAGTGCTCGTTCGGGTTGAGCTTGGGGAAGTCCCATCCGGGCACGTAGGCGTGGATACGGTCCATGAAGGCCGTATCGTCGCGCATGTCCGCGGACAGGGGACTGAACAGGTGGCCGATCCGTTGCTGGTGCTCGACTTCCACGTCGAGGTTGCCGACCATGACTACGCCGCCATCTGCCCGGATGCTCTCCTTGCCGCGCGAGAACTCCCCTGATTCCATGTACCCCTTGAGAATGTTGACCCCGTCCTTCTGATCGAAGGAGACGCTGGCGATCTCGTCGAAACAGACCACGTCGTATTGACAGACGAGGCCGCGCTGCCCGGTGGCGTTGTTGACGAACATCTTGGCAACCGTCGCCTTGCCGCCTGAGATCAAGTGGGCGTAGGGGGAAATCTGCTGGAACAGGTGGCTCTTGCCGGTCCCGCGCGGCCCCAGCTCCACCATGTTCAAGTTGCGCTCGACGAACGGGGTCATTCGAATCAGCGCCACCATCTGGGCCCTTTCGGAGAGCGCGTCGGGCTCCAGACCGATGCTGCGCAGCAGGATTCGCTTCCACTCCTCGCTGGTGAACTGGCTGCGGCCCTGCCGGAGGGTATCCAGCGTGTCGGCTTTGGAGAGCTGAATTGCCCGGAGACCATCTACCGCAAAGGGTCGCCCGTTCTTCTCCTGGGCGATGGAGGCATCGTAGCTCAGCGTCACCTCGGCGTAGAAACCGTCGGTCAGCATGCGCTCGTGCTGCTTGACCAGACTGTCTTCGATACGGACATCCTTGAGCGTGAGGCTGGGAAGCTCGGCAATCAGCGAATCGGTCTTTGCGTCAAGCCTCGCCTTGACGATGTCGATCAGCTTGATGGAACCGAGGTCGCGCGCACGGGCCTTAAACAACTCTTCTTCCCCGCTCCGTACCGTGCGGTCGGCCAGTTGCCGCTCCACGATTTCGAGTCCTTCCTCGATTTCCCGCTCGTCAGTGGTAGCGCAGTAGCGCCCGAGCAGGAACTCGACGACGTAGGTGGGAACCGGGTACTGACGGCTGTACTTGCGCACCAGATCCTTGCGAACCAGGTAGCCGTCGAAGGCGTTCGCCGCCCTCTGGTCGAGTTCGTCCAGCTCCAGTCTCACTCTTCACCTCCGATAATCGTCGATTGCTGGGCAATGACTTGACCGCCGGAATCGAGGACGACAATCGCCGCGGTTGTTCCCTCCAGGCTATCGTCGCCGACCAACAGGCTAGCGGCGCCATCGTCGTCCACGGGACGCGCCGTGCTGACGCTGGAATTCGCGTCTCCTAGGCGGGTTCTCAAGTCGACCGACAGTCCTGGAAGGACGGGCTCGACCCGCACCCGGCACCGGAAGCCGACCCAGGTGAGGTCGGTGATGCGAATCTCAGCCTTTCCGGAGCCTTCCCCGGAGGTGACCCGAATAACGGGCACCAGGCTTTCCTGGAGACTCAAGCCTCCGTGGGCGTATTGGTTGCCCGCTTCGAAGCAGGCGATTCCTGGCCCTACTGCGATACGTTCCTGGGGATTCCAATCCCAGCCAACAACCGGCATTTCGGCAGTGGAGCCGCCCTCCATGGCCGCGCAGCGCGCCCACCGGCTGATGGTCAGGTACCTGGGGAGGTCGACCTTCGGCAAGCCGCCCGGAAGCCACAGCCAACCGTGATCGGTAACCACGCGGACCTCCTGCCACCCTTCCTCCAAGAGCATGGTTATCCGTTCGGACAGCCGTTCGATCTGGTCGTCGATTCGGGGGGCCAGCCCCGCTTTCAGCAAATGGCCCAGCCTGTCCAACTCTCCATGCTCGGTCCAAGCCCGGCCCGAAGGATCTCCCGCCTCATTCGTCCCGAGGCACTGGTATCCGGCAGCTTTGAGGAGCCCGCGAAACCGATCGGAGGTCAAGGGGCGTTCTGCATCCGCGGTTACCGGCTGGAATCCCTCCCCCAGGGAAAGACCCTTGATGCGATTGATCACCGGAGAGACCGCCGGCTTCGAGGTCGCCGTGACAGTAGGGTGGGCGGCCCATTGCGGTGACGCGGTAACGGAACGGCCTCCTGTTCGAAGTAGCTCAACGAGGCGCTGGGACACGTCGAAACGCAGACCGTCAGCGAAGAGAATCACCGTCCCGGGTTCGATCGGCGCACCATATGATTCCTGCCGGTCCCGTACCACAACTGGCCGATCCAGTTCCTGCAGATGCCGGGCTGCGGACTCCAGCCATGGCCGGTAGACCGCGTCCAGTGCCTGGCTTACGGCTTGGGTGTCCGCGGCCGACTTCACCGCGGCCATGCTGCGGAGGGCGGCGTCGTCCACCTTCCAGCCCTCCCCGGCGTACCGCTCTGTCATCTGCGCAATGGAGGCCCCGCCCAACTCGTTCGAAGCCCCTGAAGCCAGAACAGCCAAGTGCCCGAGGGCGTCCGCAAGAGGCGCCTGGCCGAGTTTCGCCCAGACCCAACCGCGTCGCTCACCGTGTTTCTTCTCGAGCTCGATGATCTTTTTTCCGGCGGCGGCTGGGGGACCTTCGAGTTTCTGAAAAGCCTCCCGCAGGGCGTTTTCGTCCGCCTCGTTGTGCTGGGGCCAGGAAGAACCCCGGGCGAACAGGTCGTCCGGCCCGGCCTTGCGCAGCAGCCCGGGCACACCCGCGTACGGCGCCGGGGACTCGGCAAAACGGTTCCACACCGGTTCCCAGGCCCCTTCCCGCTTGCCGAGCAACTCCGCCGCGGCCAGCTCGCCGTCCTGCTCCGGGTCGAAGGCGAAATCCGCCCGGCAGCGCGACCGGAAGGCATTCCACCTCCCACCAGTCCAGCGGGCCTTCACATTTTCGGGGTCGCTCATCCAGTTCAGCAGATCCCTGACTGGATCGTTGGAGAAGAGCCGGTCGAAATCCTCCGCTTCGAGGCGCCGGCTTTGTAGCGCCTGTACCGGGGTGGCAGCCAGTTCGGGGAGAGCGCGGTGCATGGCATCACGAGTGACCGCGTCCTTGGCGAGGTCCAGTCCAAGGCCGCCGTCCGGGGATGCGAGGAAGGCTTCCACGGTCCAGTCCCTGCCGTTCTTCTGTTTCCAGCAGACGCCCCGGTACTGGAGCTCGACCAGGGGTTTCAGGTGATGCGGGCACGTCTCCGCGGCGCCCAGTTCCCCTCGGCCCACACCGGGCAGGTAGAGGACTGGCGTCGACTCGTCTGGGATCTCGGGAGGCCCCAGAACTCCCTCGATGACGCAACGCAACCAGATCGAGGGTCCGCTTCGGTTCTCAGGATCGTACTCGCCAAAGACAAGCAGGTGCGGCATCAGGGGGAGCAGGTGCGGGATGAGCGACTGCCAGCGGGCGTCGGGGTCGGTCCACAGGATGGCGGCCGGCGGCACCGCGTCGTTGGGGTTGTGACCGGCAGCGGCTTCGAGGGAGGCCTTGAGTACCTCGACTACGGTGGCGGTGGATGGGATCAAGATTCGAAGCTCGCCTTCCAGCCAAGCGTTCCTACTGTGTGAGGCAAAGCGCGACGGAGGAATGATCTGAGATACGCTCTGTCTTCATACCAGATCATCTGGCGTAGGCTCCGGCTCAACATCATGTCGGCGGTAGCATTCCTTTCTGAGTTCCTCCCCTGTCACGACGCCGCCGTACTCACTGAGCAGGGTAGCAGTGCGGGCATCCCGGTATTTGCGCAGCACCTTGCCTCGGGCGTCGAACCAGGTCTGGCACACGGGGTCGTCGCGAAAGAATTGCCGGATCGCTTCATGGCCGTCCTCGGCCCGAACGGTCAAAGAGCCGGCTTGGGAACCCTGGTTGTCCCACAGAGTCATGCGGCAGTGCTCCGGGCCCTCTTCCACCACAAGGTTGCTCCAGGGGTCCTTCAGGTCATGAAAGCAGGTGCTCATCGGTTCTTGACCTCGACAAGGGAGTTCACGTCAGGTGAGGGATGCGCAGACTTCCCGCAGAACGCATGGCGATCACGCGATCCGTGAATACGGGTAGCTGTCCCTGATGTGCATGTTGAGGAATCGCCCCTTGGACGGCGCCTCCATCATCCGGTCATGCATATCGTCAGACACACCATAGTATTGGTATACCCAACCGCTCTGGAATTCGACCTCAAGGGTCTGCGTCTGTGAGTCGTATCCTACCGACCTTACCATCGAGGATGAAACAGGGTTTTTCTCCACGGTTCTCCTCATTCACAGGCTTGCGGCACTGCGGTGATGGTCTGGGTGTTCGAATCTCCAGAAGCCACCTATAGCGCATCGTCGGTTTCCGGAGCCGCCGCGTAGATGGTGAGCAAAAGCTCCTCATTGTCGAAAAGCCGGTATTCCGGCTCCCTTCCGGACAAAAGCGTGCTGTTGTCCAGGATGATAGGCACGCCCTCACCTCGCCTCTCCATGATGTTCGTGCGATGGGTGACGAGCCAAGATTCATCTGGCGCAGGGCACTTGGCCAGCAGACTGCAGACGGCTTCGTTGCGAGCGGATTGACGGTAGCGCAGGCTGTCTATTGCCATGGAGTTGGCGATGGCCCCGGGGGAGTAAAGCTCCAGGCGATCTTCGAACAGTTGCAGCCGGATTTTGGATCCATGAACCGAGTAGTCCCGATGCGCTACCGCATTGGCAACAGCCTCGAAAACCGCAGCCATGTCGTATTGCGGACGGTTCGTTCTTCCCATGGTCTTGAATGCAGCGGTTTTCATATTCCTGACCACGAAACGGCCAGCGTCGACGATCTCACCATACAGAGGGCCGGATACAACCC
>JAPOZF010000547.1:1225-7268 GCA_026706165.1 Gemmatimonadota bacterium | reverse complement strand
TGCAGCAGGAGCGGATGGTGCACCGAGACGTCGCCGGGGCTGAGCTCCAGGTGCACGGCCCTGCTTTCGTCGAACAGCCCGGGATCCGCGGTCAGCGACAGCAAGCCCGGCCGGCCCTCCTCCGGCACGTGGGGCAGCGGACCCAGCCGGTGCGATCCCGGGATAACCTGAACGCAGCCGTTTTTCCGGGTCGACGGGGTAGCGGCGAACCAGACGGTGACGACCTCCATCGGCTCGAGCGGCCAGTATCTGCCGTCCTGGTGCCAGCAGACCGGCAGGCCGTCCCCGGGAGGCTTGGCGATATAGTCGGCGGCGAAGAACGCAACGTCCGGCCCGACCAGGGCCTCGGCGACATCGAGCAGCCGTTCGTCACTGAGAAAGCGTACCCAGAACGGATCGCCCGCTATTAAGCGATGCCCCAGCCGCTCCGGGCGAAGCTCGGGATGGCGCTCGATCAGCCAGTCGATGTGCCGGTTGATCTCGGCGACGAGGCCGTCTTCGAGCACGCCGCGGACGACGACCGCGCCGTCGCAGTCAAACGCCTCCTTCATCCCGCCCAGGTTCTCGAGCCTGAACTCGCTGATCATGCCGCCCATTCTTGCCGGACAGGGGGTCTTCCCTGTGAAAGATCCATTTCAAGGGAGGCCTTGATGCGGCCCCAGGGAGACGGATTGCACCGCTCGGCAACGGTGCCATTCTGCAGGTCCGGCCTCCTCGGTTTTCTCGGGAATCGGAATGACGCGATCACTGAGCTGGGCTTGAACTGGGCTCTGTCCTCCAGCGAAGGACCCGGCGAGCAGGACAGCCAACAGGGTTTGATGTCGCATTTTAATGCTCCTTCGCAGAAACCACTTTCATTTAACTGCCTGACAGACCTACAGCCGGTACGCGAACAGCTTCGCCTGAAACATCCTGACGCGGATGGCCGCCATCTCGCCGACCGCGGAGATGTCGCCGTTTCCCCTCCAGGTGACGACCCGGTCCTGCTCGTCCCCGGTGAGGCGGTCGCATTCGTCGAAGGAGTAGCCTTTCAGCGGGTTGGCATCCGGGCACAGCATGGTGGGAACGCGGGGCAGCAGCTCGACGCTGATCCAGCCTCCCGGCGCGCAGCGGTAGTTCAGGCGCAGCTCCCTTTCCAGCCGGAACACGGTGGGGATGGTGAAGCGCCCTTCCGATTGGGCCTCCACGCCGCACAGACGATGGGGCTGCCAGCGCGCCCAGCGGTTCTGGATCGACTCCTTCCGCCCGAAGACCGCGGCCTGGTGCTCCTCCTGCACCGTGTGCAGGGTGGAGCGGCCCTCGTAGGGCACGGCCCAGCTGCCGTCGGGAAGCTCCACCAGACCCTGGCGCCAGACGTGGATCTGGCCCTCGTCGCCGCTTCCCGGGGGACCGAGGGGAGCTATCGGCCGGCGCTCGGGCCGGGTCCAGACCAGGCCGTCGCGGCTGAAGGCGAGTTGCATGTCGACGTGGTCGGTCACCCCGTGGAACACCGGAAGGAACATGCCGTGAAGCTCCTGCCGCCCGGGGTACGGGAAGTAGCAGGCCCCGTAGAAGGAGATGTCGAGGGGGTCCTGGGCGTCTGGATGGACCAGCAGCTTGGCCGCGGGCCAGCGACGGAAGTCCTTCGTCCGCGTCAGGCCGACGGCGCGGCGCACCACCTCGGTCTCGGGCATGCCCGTCCCCAGGCTCTGCGGCTCGACCGGGGCGCAGCCCTGCGGCTGGATGTAGGAGAAGTAGGTCTGGTTGTGGTCGTCGTAATAAAGGGCAAGGCCGCCGTTGACCGAGTAGTTGCCGAGGGGCTCTTCGATCTTCGTCCAGTTGAAGCGGTCCGGGGAGACGTGCCCCTCCATCGCCCCCTTGAGAACCACCTTGCGCCCGCTGTACGACTCCCCCTCGTAATGCTCGGCGCGCCAGCAGCGGTCCGCCTCGTCCCCGTCGACTTTCTCGCCCGTTTCGCGGTCGAGCCAGAACCCGGCGGCGCTGATCGACTTGAAGCGCTCGGCCGGCGGCGCTCCGGGGTCTTCGAGAATGTGGCCGGGCACCGGGGTCCCGAGGATGTTGTTCTCCGTTGACCCGTTGAACTCCTTCTGGTTCAGGACCGGCCGTTCCCAGTTGTAACCGTCGTCGCTGACCGCGTAGCAGCTGTTTTCTCCGACGTTGTAGATCATGTGCATGCGGCCGTCTTCGTGCCAGAAATTGGAAGGCCCCAGGTGTCCCTCCTGCTCCCAGTCCTTCTCCCTCCTGATGAAGGGTTCCGACTTGTCCGCTTCCTCCACCCGCAGCCGCACGCCGACCGCACCGTCGTACATCTCGTAGCGCCCGTCGCGGGTGATGCTCCTGTGGCCGGCGAAGATCTCCTGCACGTCCACCATCGCCATCCAAGTGCCGGGGTTGAACCGCGGGCGCACCCAGTCGCCGGGAAAATAGCTGCCCCGTTCCAGGATCTTCTTCCTCTGCTCGGTCATCCTCGACCTCCCGTGTTGGTATCGTGGAACGGCGCCCGTTCACCCGAAGTGCCTGCGCCGTCAATTCCGCGTGGGGCCGCGGCTGCACCCCGTCTCGCCATCTCCCGGCTGGTACCGGACGGCCGGCCCGCTCCCGGTTCCGCGGGAAACCTCACGGTTCCACCTTCGCCCAGCAGGCGCTCTTGGCATCGTCGCCGCCGGCGTAGAACACGACCAAGACCGAACCGTCCCTCAGCAGCTCCCCGCGCGGATGGCCGAAGCGCCAGGCCTCCATGTCGGAGAACTTCTCCTTCTGACTGCGCGGCCCCCTGGCCCCGGGCTCGGTCCCTGCGCTGCTGTCGTAGACCATCAGGTCCCGGCTGCGGTCCCAGGTGCGTCCGAAGTCGCCGCTGAGCGAAGCGGCGATGCCGGGAGGGTCGGCCCGGTGCGAGTACACCGCCATCAGGCGGTCCCCGCCCAGAGGTACCGGATCGCAGTGCTGGCCGGGGAGACCGGTGCCTTCCGGGGTCGTCCAGGAGCGCGCGTCCGGCGCACCCCAGGAGACGTGGACGTCGCGGTCGACTCCGGCGGCCGGCTCGTGCGTCCAGAACATGGCCACCCACCGGCCGCTTTCGGGATGCGCCGCCAGCCGGATATCCCAGTAGTAGAGCAGATTGTCCGGGTGCCGGGCGACGGGGAGGTACTCCGGCCAGGTCAGGCCTCCGTCGCGGGACACCCGGAAGCAGCAGCCGGGCCGCCCGGGCGACGGGTCGTCGTACTCCTTCCACCACTCGTAGGGCTGGGCGAGCAGGCCGCCCGGGAGCGGCCAGACCCCCTGGGTCGCCGAGGATGCGGCCTTGTGCGGCCGCGTATCCATGCGGCGCCGCGGACCCCAGGTGAACCCCCCGTCCGCCGAGGTGGTGTGGAACATGCGCATCGGCAGGAACCCCTGGGTCGCCGGGTTCACCATCGGCAGCTCCGGGTTCGAGCGGTCCATCCAGATTCCGGTAGCGGTCAGCAGGCCCGGCGACGTCTCGGCGACGGTGAAGGAGAACACCTCGCCGGGGGTCCCGTCTTCCCAGGCGCCCTGTCCGTACCCGTGGTGACGCAGCTCCCAGGTCCTGCCGGCATCGGCGCTGGCGAAGACGGCCTCGTGGCCGTCGACCGACTGCCGCGCGCTGCCCAGACGGCAGCTGGCGATGAGGGTGCCGTCCCGCATCTCGACAACGGCGGTGCGGGCACAGGACCGCTGGTGGGGCGCGGCGCTGCGGCCGTCGTGGATGTATCCGCTTTCGACGATTCGCAACGAGACTATCCGGGTTTGCTGCGGGCGTCGGGTCGCGCCATCTCGTCCTTGTGCGGGGCCCGGTGGGGTTTCGGCTCCGAACCGGGCTTCGTCAGGGTCGCGCCGTCGTCCTCGACCAGGGAACGGCTGTGCGCATAGGCCGGCTCGAACGCGGTGCGTTGTGCATCCGTCAGTTCACTCACCCACCCGGGCACTGCGGTCTCGACGTAGTCCTGGTGGTAGTTGAGGTATTTCGAGCCGTAGCGGTAGAAGAGGGAGCGCCGGTTGTGCTCCGCGGTCCAGGGCAGGGCCCCGTGGATGGTGGCTTCGAGGAAAATCACCAGATCCCCTGCCTTGCCGCCGACGCTGCGCACCACCTCCCTGTCGGTGTTGTAGAGCATGATCTCTTCCGGGCACTTGAAGTTCGCCTTGTGACTGCCCGGAATCACCGCCAGCCCGCCGTCCCCGGGATTGATGTCCGCCAGCTGGAACTGAATAACCGCCAGTCCGGTGCGGATCTCGCCGTTGGCGTAGTGGTAGAACTGGCCTCCGTCGAAAATCCGGCTGGTCGCCCCGTGCAGGCCGTGGCCGCCGGTGCCTTTCCTGGCGAAGCTGATGAAGGGCAGGTGGTCCATGCGCCAACCGCGGCCGAAGAGGGTGTTGAGATAGGGGATGAGCTTCGGATGGGCGACAAGGTCGCGGAAGGGCTGGCACCATGGCTGCTCCCATGTCAGCATGCCCTCTACCGTGCCTTTGCCGAACTGCCCGTCCATGCCGCCGCCGTACTGGGTTCCCCTCGGAAAGAAATCCTCCGCCTCCTCGTCGACGTTGGCCTCCACGGCCTCGTTGAGAGCCCGCAGTTCTTCGGCGGTCAGAAAGCCCTCTACATGCAGAAACCCCTGCAGATCCAGGAGGAACTTCTCGCGTTCGTCCATTTCGATCATGTGAATCGGCCCTGTCGGACAAGGGGAAAGGCGGCAGTAAGCGGGGTAAAGAGAGCTGAGGTTTTCAATCCTGTTCGACCACCGCTTCCCGAAGCGCTTCGATCTGGGAGTCGTCGAGGCCGATGGCGCGGGCGTACCCCTCGACGCCGCCGTGGCGCTCGTCGAGATCCTCCAGCACCCCCAGCATCACTTCGGGAGGGCAGGTCCGCGCCTGGTACTCCTGCCAGGTGATCTCGCCGGCGGGAATTTCCGGGTGGTCGTCCAGGTAGCGGACCAGCAGGAAGCGGCCGCTCAGGCTGTAGTCCCGCGCGATGACCTCGTGAGGCACTCCTGCTATTCCCAGGACCAGGGCCGCGATCATTCCCGTCCTGTCGGTTCCGGCCGAGCAGTGGAAGAGGGCGGGAAGCGAGTCGGGCAGAGCGAGAAGGGACAGGGTCTCGCGCACCTGCGGACCGCGCTTGTCGAGGATGAGGGAGTAGGACCGGCGCTTGATCTCGGCTATCCCTTCCGGCCGGGTAATGCTCTCCCCTTCCCGCCAGGGGTCGTCCCCGACCATGTTCTGATGGTACCAGGTCACCCGGTCGGACCTCATGAAGGGATGGCCCAGGTTCTGCAGCTCCGCGCTCTTGCGCAGGTCGATGACCGAGCGCAGGCCGTAGTCGAGCAGGGCCTTCCGCGCGTCGTCATCGAGCCGGTGCAGGGAGTCGGCGCGCAGCAGCCGGCCCCAGCGGGTACGCCTTCCGTCCCGCGTCTCGTAGCCTCCAAGGTCCCGGATGTTGTAGCTCCCCGGGATGTCCAGGCGTCGTTTCGGGCTGTGGTCGTCATCCATTGCGTCACCTGCCTCCAATTAGTGCAATCGGGCCGTCAATACTGGCTGTCCTTCGTTGTAAGCGGACACCACCTCGCCGTGGTGAGGTGATCGAGCAACGCATCGGTCGCTTCCTTCGTGCCTGCGCGCCTCAGCACGAGCGCCGCCTTCCCCCGCACGTAGCGGTTTTCGTGGTACAGGCACCGGGTAATCTCCGGCACGACCTCGGCGGCGCGCGGACCCAGCTTCGCCAGCGCCAGCAACGAGTGGCGGACCACCCAGTCCCGGGGATCGTCGAGGGCGTCGACGAGCGAGGGAATCGCCGCGGCCGCGGCTTCGCCGACATTTCCCAGCGCGTAGGCGGCCCGGGTGCTGACCTCCTCCTCCCCGTCTTTCAGTGCCGCCTGCAAAGTCGCGACCGCAGGCGCCGCGGGCAGGCCCATGTCCCCCAGGGCGTCGACCGCGGCCGCCCGGGTCTCGGGGCGCTCCGCCCGGGCCGCTTCCTCGAGCGCAGGGACCGCCTCCCGGCCGACCGCGGCCAGCCCGTACCCGGCGTTGCGCC
>JAPOZF010000547.1:0-1215 GCA_026706165.1 Gemmatimonadota bacterium | reverse complement strand
CGCCGCAAGTCCTCGTCTTCTGACGACAGGCACGCGATCAGTTCGGGCACTGCAGGCACGCCCATGGCGCCCAGCGAGTAGGCGGCCTGAAAGCAGGTGGTCTCGTTCCCGTCCGCGAGCCGAGCCGCCAGCTCCCCGGGATCGCCCTCCTGCCCCGAAGAGCCGTTGCCGCGGCTACCGGCGCTCCACTCCCACATCGCCTTCCACATGGCGTCCCGGCGGCCGTCGGTTTCGCACCACCCAGGCTCCCGCGCATCCCAGGCCCGTGAGGCCGGCTCGCCCATGCGCGCGAACAGGAACTTGAACATGAAGCGCTGCCCGCGGCCTGTCTTCTCCGACCTGCGATGCCACAGGTCGTAATGGAGGATCGTCACGGTGCCGGCCGCGCCGCAGAGGGGAATCTCTTCTCCCACCTCGGAGTCCGGCTCGCGGTTGTAGTACTGGGACCCGGGAACCACCGTGGTCGGGCCCAGCTCCAGGGTCGTGTCCTGGGGGTAGTAGAAGGCCATGCACCAGCGGGCGCGGTGATGGCGCTGGCTCCAGCCGTCCTTGTGCAGGTGGGACCGGGCTTCGGCGTCGAGCGGGCGGCGGTGGCAGTAGCGGTGGGCGTTGAGATCGTAGTCGGCCCCCAGTATGCCGGCGAGGGTGCCGGCGACCCTGGGATGGTCCAGGACCTGCTGCAGCTCCGGCACCACCGCGAGGATGTTGTTCCCCGGATTCCCCGCGGTTTCCATCGCCTTCTCAGTACGCTCGAAGACGGTTTCGTGAAAACCTGGGGGCATGTCGGCCTCGAAGGTGATGAAGCCGTTGCGGATGAACTCCCGCATGCCCTCGTCGCTCAACAGTTCCATGTCGGCCATTTCAGTTTATCCGCGCCCGGCCCGGAGCCGGGAGAGGTTGTCGTTGCGGGGGGCGTGCGGTATGGCGACCCGGCGTCTGCTCGATACTGGTGCCGCGTCCCGGGAATCCCTGGCAATTTCCCGCGCCGATCATCCCGACTCGGCAGCAACGGGGATTTTCAAGTTGTCCGTGGGTCGCGACACCAGGCCCAACGGCTTGGAGTATACCGGAATGCTGTTGCAATTACGTTTTTCGAACCGGAACTTTCGGCCGAAGCGCTTCAACCGCATGGGCGAGGGCAGGGAATTTCCCCAAATGCGACTCCCTCCTCAAGGGAATTCTCCCCTTGCACCCACTCCTGACCAGGCAACTGCT
>JAPOZF010000102.1 GCA_026706165.1 Gemmatimonadota bacterium | reverse complement strand
TTCCGAGGGCGGCGAGCAGGGCCAGCTGCGCCTCGGCCTTCCTGTCTTCGGGACCTTCGTCGGCGAACCCGCTGAGGATAACTTCCGGACGGTCGGGCATGGGAACACTTTCGCTGGCAAGGGTGAGTCCGGCTGCGCCGAGGAGCGACCCCGAGGGCGGCACCCCCGGAGATGGAGGAATCCGCCCCTTCCCGAAGGCCTGCCCCGGCGAACGGCAGCGCAGAATGTAACCTGCGAGAGAGCCGCCGCCCGATTCACCCGGAACCGGGCCCTAAAACTCCTCCTCCTGCTCTATGCGGTACTCGGGAGCGAGGTCTTCGAAAGAGGCGCAGGCTGCGTTCCACATCAGTTTCACCGAGCCGGTGGGCCCGTTGCGCTGCTTGCCGACGATGACCTCGGCCACCCCCTCCTGGCTGTCGGCCTCTTCCGGCCTCGCGTACATCTCGGGGCGGTAGATGAACATGACCACGTCGGCGTCCTGCTCGAGGGAGCCGCTCTCCCTCAGGTCGGAGAGCTGCGGCCGCCCGCCGGTGCGCGCCTCGGGGGCCCGCGACAGCTGCGACAGGGCGAGCACCGGTGTGTCGAGCTCCTTGGCGAGCCCCTTCAACCCCCGCGAGATCTGCGCAACCTCCTGCTCGCGGCTGTTGGCGTTCACGTGGGTTCCGATCAGCTGGAGGTAGTCTATGACGATCAGGTCGACGCCGTGCTCGCGCTTCAGGCGCCGGGCCTTGGCGCGCGTCTCGAGGATGGTGATGCCCGGGGTATCGTCGACGAAGATCGGCGACTGGGCCAGCACGCCTACCTGCTGCGTCAGGCGAATCCAGTCGTCGTCGCGCAGGCGGCCGGTCCTCAGCTTGTGCAGATCGACCCGGGTCTCGAGGCAGAGCAGCCGCTGGGCGACCTGCTGCTTGGACATTTCGAGGCTGAAGATCGCCACCCCGGTCCCGGCCTCGACCGCGGCGTTGCGGGCTATCCTCAGGGCCAGCGCCGTCTTGCCGACGCTCGGACGCGCCGCGAGGATGACGAGGTCCCCGTTCTGCAGGCCGGACGTCAGGTCGTTGAGGTCGGTCAAACCGGTGTCGACGCCGGTGACCGCCGAGTCGCGGTGGTGGGCCTGCTCGATCTGCTCGATGGTTCCGTGCAGGACCGACTCGATGCTCTCGAAGCCGCTGGAAAGCCTTCTTTCCGAGAGCGCAAAGATCCGCTGCTCCGCCCAGTCGAGGAGCTCGTACACGTCGGTCCTGCCCTCGAACGCCCGGTCGCTGATCAGCGCCGCGGCTTCGATCAGGGAGCGGCTGAGCCCCCTGTCGAGGACGATTCGAGAGTGGTGATCGATGTTGGCCGCTGTGGCGACCTCCGCCGCCAGGGTCGCGAGGTAGACCAGGCCCCCCACTTCCTCGAGCTCGCCGCGTTTCTTGAGCTCCTCGCTGACCGTGAGCTGGTCGATTGCCTCGCTGCGATCGTAGAGGGTGATGATGGCGGAAAAGATCCTGGCGTGGGGATTGTGGTAGAAGCAGCCCTCGTCGAGAATCTCGATGGCGCGCCCGACGGCCCGCTGATCGATCAGCATGGCCCCGATGACGGCCTGCTCGACGTCGACGGCCTGCGGCGGCAGGCGTTCGAGGCCGCGGCCGTTTGCCGGTCTCCCCTGGCTCACGGCGATCCTCTCCCTGCCGTCACAGCTCCACCCCGTCGTACTGGCGCCTGAGCCACTTGACGTCCTCCCAGGTCTGCCTCTTGTAACCGGCGTTGCGCAACAGGGCAGCCGGGTGATAGGTGACGATCACGGGAATCCCCTCGTACCGGTGCAGGGTGCGGCGCAGCGACCCCAGGGGCGACTGCGTCCTGAGCAGGGCCTGCGAAGCGACCCGCCCGAGGGCGCAGATGATGCGGGGCTGCACGATCTCGATCTGCCGCTTCAGGTACGGCTCGCACTGGTCGACCTCCTCGGGCAGGGGATCGCGGTTGTTCGGGGGCCGGCACTTCAGGACGTTGCAGATGTAGACGTCCTCCCGCCGCAGCCGCATCGCCTCGATGATCCGGGTCAGCAGCCTGCCCGCCTCCCCGACGAACGGCAGTCCCTGGCGGTCCTCCTCGGCTCCCGGCGCCTCCCCGACGAACATGATGCCGGCCTCGGGATTGCCCGATCCGAACACGAAATTCTGCCGCGAGTGCCCGAGCGGGCAGGCGGTGCAGTTGCAGATCTCCGCCCGGAAGGCCTCGAGCTCGCCGGAGGCGTCTGCCTGCCCGGCATCCGCCTCCGCCGCTTCGGGAAGAGACCGCCCGGCATCTTCCAGGCCGGCAGGGAGGACGAAGTCCGGCCCCTCGAATGCCACGAGGTCGGCGAGGTACCGCTCGAGGAATCGCGCCGCGAAAACGAGGGAATCGCCCCCGTTTCCGGGGCGCCCTTCTGTCGCTGCCATCTGAAGAAAACTCGGTGCGGAAGGAGGTATCGAGCCGAAGATGAGCGGGGTGCAGCGCCCTGTCAACCGGATTTACGGCGGCGCGCCAGCAGCTCCCGGGCGCGGTCGAGCAGCCGGTCTGCAACCTCCATTTTGCTCATCCTGGGAAGCGCTTCTTCCCCGCCGTCGGCGTCGATCAGGGTGACCACGTTGGTGTCGACGGCGAACCCGGCTCCCTCTTCCCGCAGGTTGTTGAGGGCGATGAGGTCGCTCTTCTTGCGGGCGAGTTTGGCGCGCGCGCGGGCGCTGCCCTCCTCGGTCTCCATGGCGAAGGAGACAACCACGCGGTTCTCTTTGTTCGCCCCCAGCTCCGCGGAGATGTCCGGGTTGGGTACAAGCTCCAGGCTGATGCGGTCGGACCCCCGCTCGATCTTGCCTTCGGAATACCCGGCGGCGCGGTAATCGGCAACGGCGGCGGCCATGACGGCGATGTCGGCCTCCCCGAACCACTTGCGGGCGGCCTCCAGCATCTCGACGGCGCTGCGCACCTGCGCGACCTCCGCCCCCGCAGGAGGCCGGAGGTCCGTCGGCCCGCTGATCAGCTTCACCGCGGCTCCCCGGCGGAGGGCGCGGGCGGCAACGGCGTACCCCATCTTGCCGGTCGAGCGGTTGCTGATGAAGCGGACCGGATCGAGGTCCTCGCAGGTGGGTCCGGCGGTTACCAGCACGGTCAGCCCGGCGAGATCCGGCTCCGGTCCCGAACCTCTCCCAAGGAATCCCCCCAAGGCGGCGGCGATCGTTTCGGGACTCGCCATGCGCCCCTTGCCGTGCGCCCCCGACGCCAGCTCCCCCGCTTCCGGGTCGATCCAGCCGGCCCCCTGCTTCCGCAGGAGGCTGATGTTGCGCCGCACGTACGGGTTTTCCAGCATCCCCTCTTCCATTGCCGGGGCAAGGAGGACAGGGGCCCCGGCCGTCAGCAGCACGGAGGAAAGCAGGTCGTCGCCGATGCCGTTGGCCATCTTGCCGATCGTGTTCGCCGTCGCCGGGGCGATCAGCACCAGCTCAGCCCACTCTCCGAGGCCGACGTGGAGCACCGGAAACTCGTCGCTGCGCTCGAACAGGTCGGTGTGGACGGGGCGGCGGGTCACGACTTCGAGGGTGGTCGCGGTGACGAAACGGGTTGCGGCCCGGGTCATGACGGCGCGCACTTCCGCGCCGGCGGTGACCAGCAGTCTGGCGACCAAGGGTGTCTTGTAGGCGGCGATGCCTCCGCTGACCCCGAGAAGGATCCTGCGTCCCTCGATTCCCATCCCCGTCACCCGTCCCCCGCGAGGCGCTCGGCGACCCGGTCGGCCACGCTCCCCGCCTCCTCTGATCCCGAATCGATCACCAGGTCGTAGATCGACAGGTCGCCGATGTCGATGCCGTGGTGATCGCGATAGCGGGTCCGTTCCGACTGCTCCCTGCGATCCATCTCCTCCATGGCCTTTTCGACGGTCTGGCCGTCGCGCCGGCCGACGCGGCCGGCGCGCACTTTCATGTCGGCGAATATCCATACCTTCAACGCCGGAAGCCGCGCCCGCACGACCATCCAGCCGGTGAGGCGCCCTTCGAGGATCAGGCCGCCGCAGCGGGTGCGGACCGCTTCGATCATGCGGGCGTCGAGGCCGCGGTCGAGTCCCGGGTCCGACTCGGCGCGGCGGCAGAAGGCCTCCATGGAAACCCCCGATTCGGCGGCCATCTCCCGGAACGTCCTGCCGGCGTCGAGGTGCCGCCATCCGGTGCGCCTGCCGAGGAGCTCGCACACCGTGCTGGTGCCGGAGCCGGGAAACCCCCCTATGGTCACGACGTCCATCCCTTCGTTTCCCGCCATCGTCGCCGCGGTCACGCCAGGTTCTGGACCTGCTCCCGCATCCGCTCGATCTCCTCCTTGACCGCCAGCACCTCGTGTACGATCCCGGTTGCGGTCGCCTTGGAGCCGATCGTGTTGGCCTCGCGGTGCATCTCCTGAAGGAGGAAGTTGAGGCGCTTGCCGACGTCGCCGCCTGTTTCCAGGGTTTCGGCGAACTGTTCCGTGTGGCTGCCGAAGCGCACGAGCTCTTCGGCTATGTCGCTCCGCTCGGCCACCATCACCACCTCCATGGCCAGGCGGTCCTCGTCGATGGCCCCCGGCTCGAGCAGGGCGGCCACCCTTTCACGCAGGCGCGAGAGGTGCTGCTCCCTGCTGCCGGCAGCCAGGGTCTCGATCTCCCTGAGCAGATCCTGCAGGGAAGCGACCCGGGCCCGCAGATCGCGGGCGAGGGCCTGCCCCTCCGCCCTCCTCATCCCGTCGCACTCCCGCAGGGCTTCGTCGACGGCGGACATGACCAGCGGTGCGGCGCTCTCCGTATCGAGCGGCACCGGGTCGTTGCGAAAGACACCCGGCATCGCCGCCACCGACCCGAGGGAGATGGCGGGTTGGAATCCCTCGGCCTCGGCCAGCCTTTTCAATCCCGCGACGTAGCGCCTTGCCGTCTCCAGGTCGAGAACCGGTCCCGTGTCGCCGGGGGCCGCGGTTTCCTCGAGCTCGACGAGCACGGTAACCTTGCCCCGGGAAACGACCTCCTGAACGCGCTCCCCGACGGCGCTCTCCAGCTCCCGCAACGGAGCGGGGCAGCGGACCTGGACGTCGAGGAACCGGCCGTTGAGCGAGCGCACCGTCGCTCTCACCGAGGCCGCGCCCCCTTCGGCCCTGCCGCTGCCGAAGCCTGTCATGCTGATGATCGTTCCGCCGCTCATGCCATTGGCCGCGCGGGAATCGGCGACCCGCGCCGAACTCCAGCTTCCCTAAGGTCCCGAACCGGGGTCTACCTGTACCCGCATCGGTCTGGAAAAGCCTCCGAGCAGTGTTCCCCCGTCTCCCTCCATCCCCACCTTCCAGAGGCCCTCCGATCCGGTTATCCAAAGCTGCCGGTGACTGGGGTCGACGTCGAGATGCCGACCCTCCCCCACCGGGAGACTCTCCCAATGTACGCGTTGGCCGCCGTCGCGCCCGAAGGAGGCGGCGCCGTTCTCCCCGAGGACCCAGCAGTCCCCGGTGGCCGCGTCGATCTCGAGGGCGACAGCCGATGCGAACGGAAGCTCGATCTCCACCGCCTCGGAGCCGACCTCCAGCCTCGCCAGGCGGCTGCCCTCCCCGATCAGCACCCAGGCCTCGGCGGGGAAGCGCCTCCCGTCGTCATCCCCGCTCTCGGAAGCGGGGGAGGTGGCTATGGCTGCGGGTGAATCCAGCCCGGCCCAGGCATCGATTTTGGTGCCGTCGCGGTGGTAGAGCAGCACCCGCGGTTCGACGCTGTCGACGATCCAGCAGGCGTCGAGGGCCGCGGCGAGCGCCGACGGTTCTTCGAAGTGGGCGTCCACCGCCGTCAATCGCAGCGAGTCAGAGGCCGTGGGGAGGTCCGCCCACCAGACGCGGTCCCCATCCGCCTCGATCATCCAGCAGAGACCGTCCGCTGCGGCGGCGAGTTCTTCCACCCCCTCGAGCTCACCCGGGACAACCCGCAGCTCTCCCTCCCGGTCGATCTGATAGAGCCCGCCGAACCTCCGGTCCCCGACCCAGCAGGCGCGGTCCTCGCCGGTCACCGCAATCGAGGTGAGAAAGGCGAAACGGCCCTGGGCGAAGACCGAGCTGCGGCCGTCCGGTGCCAGGCGCCAGACCAGGCCGCTGCCGGGATCGGCAACCCAGGCAGCCGCGGTCCCGGGTGTTGCGCGCTCGAGCACCCCGGAATCCCGTTCCCCCTCGCCTGCGATCACGAGGCCGAGCCGGTACTCGTAGACGGTGCCGTTTTCGACGTCGTTGTCCACGTGGGAAGTCTGCCCGGAAGCCAGGTCAAGGGCTGTTTCCCCCGACCCGGAAGTGCGGCGATAGAGCCGCAGCCCGACCAGGTCTTCGAAGTAGGTGTAATCCCAGTTCAGGGTGACCCGCCGGTCGTCGGCGGTGGCCTCGAGCGCGGTGACCGTATCGATGGGATTCTCGACCATCGGGTCGAAAGGATTGCGGTGCTGCCGGTCGCTGCAGGCCAGGACGAGCCCGGCCAGCGTCAGGCCGGCGGCGGTGCGAAAGCGTGCTGGAAGGAAGCCGGACACGGTCAGAAGAACAGCAGGTATACCGACCAGACCAGTCCCGCTTCCATGACCGCGAAGGCGGCCCCGGCGATGCGGTCGTAGCGCTCCGCCTGTTCGAAGTGGCTCTGCTGGCGCTGGCGCCCCGCGGATTTGAGATAGGTCTCGTACGCGTCGTCGGCCCGGTCCTTGCTCACCCGGGCGACCGCCGCCGCCGAAACCGTCAGCGCGGCGCTGAGGTACAAGGGAGCCGAAAAACGGGACCGGACCTGCCGCTTTCGATCATCTCCGGCCCTGTCCTGCCGCCTGGAAAGCGTGCTCCCGGAACCCTGCCCCATTCCCCGGAACCGGGAGTGCGGGCTTTCATTCCCTTTCTCCAGCGCGTGGAAGAGGGAAGCGAAAGGCAACTGTTCAGAAGTCCCCGACCGCCCACCCTGCCCCCTGGACCAGGGGCTGTCGAGAGCCCGGCCACGGCGGAAAAACGGGGATTCCCGGCCCACCCCGTTCTTCGAGATCGGCGCTGCGGCGGCCGGGGACAAAGGGGGAGTTCGATCGAAAATGGAGGGGGCGAGCCGGAAGGAGGCCTTGCTCGAAAGGGTCGCCCCAGGGCCCGGCCGGGACTCGTCCGGGTGAACCGTTCCATCGGCGGCGTACCCGGGGAACGCCCCCGGCTGAATCGCCGCCAGCACCGAACCGAGCCAGTACACCGCCATCCGCCGCGGCCTTCGGCATGCTCCTGATTCCAAACCGCGCTGATTCCCGGCGGACACCCTATCTCCT
>JAPOZF010000493.1:5231-7294 GCA_026706165.1 Gemmatimonadota bacterium | reverse complement strand
CACCGCGACCTCAGGGCCGCCTTCGAGGGGAACTACTCCGACTACCGCGACACCATTCCCCACCTGTTCCACCACAACGCGGTGGTGATGTTTGCCAACGGCGAGAAGGCGAAGATCGGCTCGATCACCAGCCGCTGGGAGCACTTCCACGAGTGGAAGCGCCTGGCCGAGGAAGAGCCGGGCGTGGTCGACATGGAGACGCTGCTCAAGGGGGTATGCGACAAGCGCAACTTCCTGGACATGGTGGAGAACTTCATCCTCTTCGACGATTCCTCGGGCGAGACGCGGAAGATCCTTGCCCGCAACCACCAGTTCCTCGGCGTGAACCGGGCGGTCGAAGCGGTGCGGGACCGCGGGGAGCGGCAGGGCCGGCTCGGTGTCTTCTGGCACACCCAGGGCGCCGGCAAGAGCTACTCGATGGTGATGTTCACCCGCAAGGTGCATCGCAAGCTGGGGGGCAACTTCACCTTCCTGGTGTTGACCGACCGCGAAGACCTCGACAGCCAGATCTACAAGACCTTCGCCGGCTGCGGCGTGGTCGATCACGACCGCGAACCCTGCCGGGCGGCAGACGGAAAGCACCTCGGCAAGTTGATGGCCGAGCACAAGTCCCACGTCTTCTCGCTGATCCAGAAGTTCAACCTGGACCCGGGCGCCGGCTACACGATGCGCGACGACATCGTCGTCATCACCGACGAGGCGCACCGCACCCAGTACGGCACGCTGGCCCTCAACATGCGAAACGCCCTGCCCAACGCCGGGTACATCGGCTTTACCGGCACGCCGCTGTTCACCGACGATGAGATCACGCGGCGGATCTTCGGCGAGTACGTGTCGACCTACGACTTCCAGCGCGCGGTGGAGGACGACGCCACGGTGGCGCTCTACTACGACGCCCGCGGGGACAAGCTGGGCGTCGCCATTGGCGACCTGAACGAACGCATCGCCGAGAAGCTGGATGAGTTCGTCATCGAGGACGTCGACGTGGAGCAGCGCCTGGAGCAGGACCTGAAGCGGGACTATCACGTGGTCACCGCAGGCAAGCGTCTCGACCAGGTGGCGCGGGACTTCGTGAAGCACTATTCCACGGCCTGGGAGACCGGCAAGGCGATGCTGGTCTGTATCGACAAGATCACCTGCGTGCGCATGTACAGGCTGATCGAGTTCTACTGGAACGAGCGTATAAACGAGTTGGAGGGGAGACGGACGGACGACGAGCAGGAGGAGATTTATCTCCGGCGACAGATCGAGTGGATGCGGGAGACCCGAATTGCCGTAGTGGTGAGCGAGGACCAGGGGGAGGTGGCGAAGTTCCGCAAGTGGGAACTGGACATCATCCCGCACCGGAAGCTCATCAAGAAGGGCATGGAGCTGCCGGAGTCGATGCGCCGCAAGCCGCAGTTCCGCGGCAAGCAGCGGATGGCGGTCGACGAAGCCTTCAAGGCGGAGGAGCACCCGTTCCGCATCGCCATCGTCTGCGCCATGTGGCTGACTGGCTTCGACGTTCCGAGCCTTTCGACGCTCTACCTCGACAAATCCCTCAAGGCCCACACCCTGATGCAGGCCATCGCCCGCGCCAACCGGGTCAACGAGGGCAAGAACAACGGGCTGATCGTCGACTACTGCGGCATCCTCAGGCACCTGCGCAAGGCCCTGGCGACCTTTGCGAGTACCGCGGACCAAGGTGAAGGTGGAGGAGGAAGTGGCGGCGGCCGCGGCCAGGGGATCGACCCAGTGCAACCGGGTGAGAAGCTTCTCGCCGACCTTGCCGAGGCCATCGCCATGGTGCGCTCGTTCCTCGTCGAAGGCGGTGCCCCGCTCGACGACGTCATCCACAAGGAAGGCTTCGAGCGCAACGCCGCCATCGTGGCCTGCAAGGAAGCGGCGAACGAGAACGACGAGACCCGCAAACGCTTCGAGGTGATCTGCCGCGAGGTGTTCAGGAAGTTCAAGGCCTGCATCAACCTGCCGGGCGTAACTGCCCACCGGAGGGACCGCGACGCCATCGACGCGGTGTACCGAAGCCTCCAGCAGGACCGCGAGCAGGCCGACATCACCGACAT
>JAPOZF010000493.1:0-5221 GCA_026706165.1 Gemmatimonadota bacterium | reverse complement strand
CCCTGCACGGTGTGGTGGACGAGGCCATCGACCTGCGGCAGGACCGCGCGGCCTATAAACCATCGAAACCGTACGATATCAGCCGAATCGATTTCGACCGGCTCAAGCGGGAGTTCGAGCGCAGTTCGACCAGACGGACCACGGTGCAGTGCCTAAAGGAGGCGGTGGAGCAAAGGCTCAGGCGTCTGCTGGACCGCAACCCGTTGCGCGCTGATTTCCAGAGGCATTACGAACGTATCGTCGCCGATTACAACCGTGAGAAGGACCGGGTGACCATTGAGCAAACGTTTGAGGAGTTGCTCAGGTTTGTGGGCGATCTGGATCGAGAGGAAGAGCGGGCGGTTCGACAGGGGCTGGACGAGGAGTCGCTGGCGATCTTCGATCTCCTGCAGAAACCGGACCTCGGGGCACGCGACATCGACCGTATCAAGATGGTTTCCACCGAACTGCTGCGAACGTTGAAGGAGGGGAAGCTCCGCGTCGAGCAGTGGCGCGAGAAGGAGGCGACCCGGGCGGCGGTCAAGGGGGAGATCCACGACTTCCTGTGGAGCGACGTAACCGGACTGCCGCCCGACAGCTACACGGATGAGGACGTGCAGGTGAGGGTCGATGACGTTTTCCGCCACGTACACCGGGCCTACCCTACGGTGCCGTCACCTTTCTACATGAGCGACGCCGCGTAACTTTCCCGGTCCTCAACAAGCCCAGGCCCGGGGTTGATTTTTCCCGGCTCGCGGCCAAAGTTCCCCTTCTGCATGACCGTAGGGGTTGCCGGCCGGTACCGTCCCGACAGCGGCGGGTGCTGAAACGCCGACCGGAAGCGCATCTCGTTCCGCAATAGCGGCAAAGGATTCCAAATGACTGAAAAAGCGATGTTCGGAGCCGGCTGTTTCTGGGGGGTGGAGGCCGCCTTCCTCGAGGTTCCCGGGGTAATCGACGTCGCCTCGGGCTACTCCGGAGGCCGCACCGACAACCCGACCTACAGGCAGGTGTGCAGCGACACCACCGGCCACGCCGAGGTGGTCGAGATCGACTTCGACCCTGAGAAGGTCTCCTACGAGCAGCTCGTCGAGGTCTTCTTCCGGCTCCACGATCCCACCACCCTGAACCGGCAGGGGCCGGACTTCGGCTCGCAGTACCGCTCCGCCATCTTCTACCGCACCCCGGAGCAACGGGAGGCGGCCGAACGGGTGAAGGCGGAGCAGGAGGCTTCCGGCCGGCACGGCCGCCCCATCGTCACCGAGGTGACCGCGGCAGGCCAGTTCTTCCGCGCCGAGGAGTACCACCAGCGCTACTTCCAGCGCCGCGGGATCGCCCACCATTAGCAGCATCTTCCCCATCAGATCGGAACGGTTGTGAACGAAAATCTCAGGGCGCTGTACGAACGCGCGACGAAGCTGATCCCGGGCGGCGAAATAAGCCCGGTGTGCGCCTTCAAGGCGGAGAAAACGTGAACGACAAATCCAGGGCGTTGTACGAACGCGCGACCAAGCTGATCCCGGGCGGAGTAAACAGCCCGGTGCGCGCCTTCAAGGCGGTCGGCGGGGACCCCCTCTTCATCCGCGAGGCGGACGGCCCGTACGTCGTCGACGCCGACGGCAGGCGCTACATCGACTACGTCGGCTCCTGGGGGCCGATGATCCTCGGGCACCGGCCGCCCGCCGTCATCGAGGCGCTCGCGGAGGTGCTCGGGCGCGGCACCAGCTTCGGGGCCCCGACCGACATCGAGGTGGAGCTGGCCGCCCTGATCGCCGGGGTGGTGCCGTCGGTGGAGAAGGTGCGCATGGTCAACTCCGGCACGGAGGCATGCATGACCGCGCTCCGCCTTGCCCGCGGGTTCACCGGTCGCGACGCGGTGCTGAAGTTCAACGGCTGCTACCACGGCCACTCCGACAGTCTGCTGGTCGACGCCGGCAGCGGGGTCGCCACTTTCGGCATCGCCGGCAGCCCCGGAGTCCCGTCCGACATCGCCCGCCTCACCGCCAGCATCGAGTTCAACGACCTCGACCTCCTGGGGAAATCGATCGAGAGCCTCGGGCCCGGCAACGTCGCCGCGGTGATCCTCGAGCCGGTGCCGGGAAACATGGGACTGGTGCTGCCGCGGCCCGGCTTCCTGCAGGGGGTGCGCGACCTGTGCAGCGAGCACGGCATCCTGCTGATCTTCGACGAGGTGATGACGGGGTTCCGCGTCGGACTGGGAGGGGCCCAGGAACGCTTCGGGGTCATGCCCGACCTGTGCACGTTCTCCAAGGTCATCGGGGGAGGGCTGCCGGTCGGCGCCTTCGGGGGCAGGGCCGACATCATGGACGCGCTGGCCCCAGCAGGTCCGGTGTACCAGGCAGGCACCTTGTCGGGGAATCCCCTCGCCATGACCGCGGGGCTGGCGACCTTGCGCTGCCTCCGGGATCAGAACCCCTACCCCGAGCTGGAGGAGCGCGGCGCCCAGTGGGTCGCCGGCATGAGGGAAGCGGCCGCCGCCGCCGGCGTCGAGGCCGTGGTCGATCACTGCGGCTCGATGGTCGGCCTGTTCTTCACCACCGGCCCGGTCGCCAGCTACGCCGACGTCCAGCGCGCCGACACCGGGCTGTTCCAGCGCTGGTTCCGCGGCATGCTGGAGGAGGGGATCTACATCGCCCCCTCCGCCTTCGAGGTCGGGTTCATATCGACGACACACACCTCCGAGCTGGTGGAGGAAACCGTCGCCGCGGCCGGCCGCGTGCTGTCGCGGCTGTAGCCGGTACTCAACAAGCCTTCTGCGCCAGGGTTCTACGACACAGGGAAACCAGAGGTTGCCCTATGCTCCGGTGGAGAAAGACCGCTGGAGATTTATTTCCTGATAGGAAAATTACCTCTTGACAATTAATATCTAATAGATAATTTTGCCCTCGTGTTCAAAGTCATGATCACCAAAGAAGCAAGGCGGCGACTACGAGCGATTCCTTCCAACTTGGAGAGAACCATAATCGACAAAATCAGTAACCTTGCAGCGGATCCTTTCGCTCCAAACAACAACGTTACCGCTTTGAAGGGCACCGCTGGCTACAGGCTGAGAGTGGGCGATTGGCGGGTGCTTTACACACTCGATGCAGCAGCCCGAACGATGACAGTTGCGGCTATCCTACCCCGAGGAGAAGCATACCGATGACCCGTGCCACAATTCAGACCCTCTCTCTGGCAGGTGAAGAGTTCGCCGTTGTCCCGCTTGCAGAGTACGAAGCATTGAGAAATCTCGCTGAGGAGGATGCCGTGGATTCCGCCATTATTCAGCGCATTCTCGAAGATCCCGATCAGGAACTCGTGCCCTTCGAGTTGTCCAAGCGCCTCGCGGACGGCGAACATCCGGTTCGCGTATGGCGGGAACACCGCGGCTTGAAGGCCAGCGAGCTTGCCGCCAGCGCTGGCGTGCCGGCCTCCTATCTGTCGGATATCGAGAAAGGGAAAAAACCAGGTTCGGTCAACGCGCTGAAGCGCTTGGCTGCAGCGCTCAACGTGACTGTGGATGACCTGATCTGATGGTAAAACCCGTCGCCGCGGCCGGCCGCGTGCTGTCGCGGCTGTAGCGGGGTTCCACCCGGGGCATGCGAGCCCTCTTTGCGCTTCGGAACATGTCAACCGCTCGCCAGTCAAAGGGGCAGCGGCGGTTTGTCCGTGAACGGGCGAACAGGCGTCCGGAGCCGTTGGCATCGCCGCCTGCGATTTGCCTGACCAGCCCCGCGGCAATACGTTTACACACAGCTTCAAAGCTCACCTGCCCAATCCTTCCGCGATTTCCAGCGTCACCTCTCGGCTTCAATCCTGCCTGTTCTGGTGGTATCACCCGAGGTTGCGTCGCCGTTTATCCCGGGTCCACTGAAACAGGAGTCATCATGCATTCCCATCAGTTCGAAGAGCTCTCACTGAGCAAGCCCATTCTCCGCGCTCTCACGGAGGAGGGGTATGAACAACCCACCCCCATTCAGCGCGCCGCCATACCGGAAGTGCTCGACGGCAACGACGTTCTCGCCGCCGCCCAGACCGGCACCGGGAAAACCGCCGCCTTCACGCTGCCGATGCTCCAGCGGCTGCAGGCGCGGATGAACGGCAACAGGCCGGTCCGCGGCCTGATCCTGACGCCGACGCGCGAGCTGGCCCTTCAGGTCGCCGGGAGTCTGAGCGACTACGGCCGCCATCTGCCGCTGCGCGCAACCGTCCTGCTCGGCGGCGTGTCCGCGGGACCGCAGATTGCCGCCCTGCGCAAGAGACCGGACATCGTCGTCGCGACGCCGGGACGGCTGCTCGATCTGTACCGGCAGCGCGAGGTCAAGCTCGATGCAGTGGAAGTTCTCGTCCTCGACGAGGCGGACCGCATGCTCGACATGGGGTTTGCGCCCGACGTCCGCCGCATCGTCTCGGTTACACCCCGAAGGCGCCAGACGCTGCTTTTTTCGGCGACCCTGTCCGCGGACATCGCCGAGCTCTCCGGCGACATGATGCGCGATCCGTCCCGCATCGAAGTCACCCCGGCCGCTTCGGTCCCGGAGCTGATCGACCAGAAGATTTTCTTCGTGGCGCAGGAGCACAAACGCAACCTGCTGACGGCGGTTCTCAAGGACGAGAAGACAGAACGGGCCCTGGTTTTTACGCGCACGAAGCATCGCGCAAACCGCCTGACCAGACAGCTGCGCAACGGGGGCATCGGAGTCGAGGTCATGCACTCGAACAAGGGACAGGGCGCCCGGCAGGCGGCGCTCGAGGCGTTCGACCGTGGCCGGGTCAAGGTGCTGGTCGCAACCGACATCGCCGCCCGCGGGATCGACGTTGACGCCATTTCGCACGTTATCAACTACGAGATGCCCGTCGACCCGGAAAGTTATGTGCACCGCATCGGCCGCACCGCCCGCGCCGGGTGCATCGGGATGGCGATGTCGTTCTGCAACGCCGAAGAGGTCGGCCTGATCAAGGGCATCGAACGGCTTACCCGCTCCCGGCTGGTGGCGGAAAACGACCACCCCTTTCACTCTGCCGCGATAGCTGCGCTGCGGCCTGGCCAGGCGCATGAGCCGGCACGGACCGAAAGACCCGGACCGCGCAGGCAATTCGGCCGCAGCCCGAGGAAAGCTGCCCGCCGCCGCTAGGCGGTCCCCGGACAGACGATGAACGTTCCCGGCTGCGCCGCATCAGGCCGGGCCGCACCATGGGTTCTGTCGGTTTGCACTCCCGGCAGGTGATTCTTCGACTCAAT
>JAPOZF010000354.1 GCA_026706165.1 Gemmatimonadota bacterium | reverse complement strand
CAGCACAATGCGCCCGCCGCTGCCCTGGGCGCGAAATTGGCGAGCGGCCGCCTGGCGATTTCAAGGGCAAGGCCAAGGGCTTCGTGCGGACCTACAGCTTCCTGTCCTGCATCCTGCCCTGGACCGACCCGGCCTGGGAGCTGCGTTCGATCTTCCTCAACTTCCTGATCCCCAAGCTCCCGGCACCGCGGGACGAGGATTTGTCCCGGGGCATTCTCGACGCCATCGACATGGAGAGCTACCGGGTCGAGAAGCAGGCGATGCAGCGGATCGGGCTGCCCGACGAGGACGCCGAAATCGAGCCCCTGCCGACGAGCGCGGGCGGCCGCCGTTTCGATCCCGAACTGGACCGGCTTTCGCACATCATCGACCAGTTCAACGACCTGTTCGGCGGCATAGAGTGGGAAGACGCTGACCGCGTGGCGCAACTCATCACCGGGACAATCCCCGAGCGCGTCGCAGCCGATACGGCCTACAGCAACGCCCGGCAGAATTCGGACGCCGAAAACGCCCGTATCGAACACGAGAAGGCTTTGCTGCGGGTGATGACCTCAATGATGAAGGACGACAACCAGCTGTTCAAACAGTTCATGGACAATGACGGCTTCAAGCGCTGGATGACCGACACCGTGTTCGAGTTGACGGTGGAACAGGCGACGGCAGTTCAAATGAATCTCGACGGCGCAGCACGAAGAATTTAATGCATCACCAAGTCGAACAGGATTCCACGATTGTCGACTATACGGCCAGGGGCCTTGATGCCTCTGCGCCAGTTGCAGTCGACACCTGTACCTGTATCATTGCGTAGCAATCCCGTACAGCTTCCGAAACAGAGGGGCTCCGGCGATCTCGGTATCCGCGGCAGCTATGGCATCTAGGATTTCTTTGAGAAAAGGCTTTTCGTAACCTTGCAGGATACCACCATCTATCACTTGTTCGAGCACCTGGATCATCGAATCTGGATACTGTGCGGCATGATTGCTCTTGTTGAGCATAAAGAGGCCTCGTCCTTCAATCGGCCGTAAATATTTGTTTGCCCAATCGACCGCCTCCGGAAACGCTGCGCCGCATTCCACCAGCATCGCCAGGATCGCCTCTGTCGTTCCCGCCGTTTGCCGCACAGTCGCCCGTGGCCAGTAGTCGCGAAGCCAGGGATGCACTTGGTCGCGCCATGCCTGTGCCCGTTGCGCCGCCTCTCCCGTAAGCCGTCGCATCAGGCTCCGAAGCACCGTCTTGAGACCGCTCTCCGGCAACAGTTCGACGACGCTACGTATCTCTTTTTCGGTTAACTCTTCAGGCGCGTCCAAACAAATCGCTATGAACAAGCTCCTGAGGTTGGCGAGCCTTCGGTTATCAACTCCGTCATGTCGCAGGAAATTCAGAAACGCTTCCTTGAACGCTCTCAGGAGATCGGGACTGAGGCTCGCCGACCAGCCGTAGGCGGACCAGAGATTGGCTGCTTCCTGGGACTGCCCGAGACTAAGTCGTGCGATCATATGTTCAGCAGTCCAGTCCGGGTCGACTGCAAACAGATAGCGTAGCCTTGTCGCTAGCATCACGCGGCCCAGATGTCCTCTCGGATCTTTGCCGACCGCATCGAAATAGGATCGCAGCACTTCGGGAATTCCCGCTCCGACCGCCGGTTCGTATTTGCGCATCCGGTCCAGGGCAGCCTCTGCCAACTTGCCGGCCGGATGATTCAGGGCATCGGTCAAGGGGTCTTTCAGAGCCGCGGTCTGCGGCTCGACCTCTCCCATGCCATTCCAAGCCTTCGACCAAAGCAGCCCGAATTCCTCCTCCCGATCAACTCCGCACTCGTCGGCAAGCTTGGTTACGAATTCCGCCGCGGCCGACCCGAGTTCGTTGAATAGTGCGTGGGGAGCCTCGGCAAGAACCGTGGCCACATAGGCATACGATCTGGCGGAGAGTTTTTTGCCTTCATGGGGGACAGCCAGATTCCAAAGAAATCCCTGCCAGTGGCTTGCCGGCCATTTGTCCTGCTTCGCGAGCCGCCGCAGCGCGGATGCGACCTTTACCCGCTTCCGAGCCACCAGCCCCCGTAGTCCTTCCTGACCGATTTTCTCCTCTTCAATGGCGGCCATGACATCGGTGATGGATCCTTCCACAAGTTCGGCGCGCGCAAAGTGCGCAGCGGCGATCCACCGCCCCTCGCCGTGCCACAGGAGAAACTCATCGCGCTCGTCGTCGCCACTGTCCGCTTCCCGCGCTGCCTCGTCAGCCAGCACCCTTGACCTTTTGTCCAGACTCGCACCGGAAACATTCAGCTTGTGCAGGTGCAGAGCCTTTGCATAGTGAAGCCGCTCCCTGCTGCTGAAGGATCCCATTCCCTTGTTCGATCCTGGACCGGCGTGAATTGCCCGTACGATTTCGGCCCGCAGACTTCGAGGCAAACGCTTCCCGGCCAACCTGAAGAACCGCATTACCTCCCGGTGCATCTCCATCTCCCAAAGACCCGGCTTCCGGCCCTTCAGGAGCAGGTCTCTAGCAAGGCGAATATCCGATTTCGGATTCTCGGCCAGCGCGTGCAGCGCAAGCCTCCTGAACAGCGGTTGCCGGGATTCAACCCACCGGAGGAGCAAAGCAGCCGCCCGTTTAGGCTGCCGGGCTGCCAGCGCGAGGTAACTGTCGCGCGCCAGGTCGATCAGGTGTGTCCAGGCGTCATGATCGTAGTTTTGTTCATGCGCCGCGATCGATGGCCGGTGAAATATGGAGTTCGGATAGAATTCGTCATCATGCTTGCCCAGATCGAGCGCCTGCTCCAGATGCCCAGTCAAGGTTTCGGCGTGACGCGCAATCACCTCGTTATCTTGCAAAATTTCTCCGCCTCTTCGCCTGCTGTCGTCGTCACCTGAGACCAGCTTGAGGTGGCCGCACGCATCGATCGGCGATATGGGCGGCAACTTCCCATCGACATATTGCCGAAACACCAGGCCGGACGCAGGGCCCGGAAGCACGACGAGGCGCGGCGCGATACTTTCGATAACTTCCTCTTCGATCAGCCGACGTTCCACGCAGGTGGTCGCCACCTTGTAGCGATCCGACGACCACAGCCCCTTCCAGGGATCCGGCGGCCGATTGGCGAGAAGGGCAGTCCACAAAAGCCGCAGGCGCTCGGGAATGTTCGTGTCCTCTGCACCGAGTCTTCCCTCGATCTGTTGCCGAAGTCGTGGATGAAGATGCCCGCCGTTTCGAAGCACCCATGCCAATAATTGCGGCACATGCAGGTGACGGACCAGCCAGACGGACAGATGAACCCTCGTCATATCGAGGTTGTTGGGGTTCTGTGACCGGAAACCGTTGTCGACCAGCGGTATCGTTGTGTGGCTCCGATCCGGTCCGCTGAAACCGATGTTTTCGGTACTACAGGACAGCAAGCGCATTTCCGTGAACATGTCTAGCCATGTCCCGAGCTTCGCAAATTCGTCCTCGTCCACGACCGGCGGCGCATCGGCCAATGCCTTCGCGGCTACCGGGTCCTCCAGCGCCCACACGACCCGTTCGACGATTGGGTCGCCCGGCCCGGCCGGGACCTTGCCCATCTCGTTGATCGCGATCCGGGAACGAGCGTGAAATGGATTTGTCCGCAACCGCGCCCATTCAATCAGCGTATCCGTCAGGAGACGGTGCCCGTCCTGTTTGTCATACAGAATCGGCTCGACGTTCTTCGCGCGCCATCCGTCACGCGCCTTCGAAGTGCCTGCATCGGAACCGTCACAGTCCGCAAATGCGTAGGCCGAGGCGAACCGGGCACCTAACGCCCGTTCTGCCGCGAGCGCATCGACCAGATAGCCCATGACGGGGTCGCTGACGCTGTAACCGACGAAAACGACGGTGAACTCGCGGAACAGCTCGGTGACGAATCGCGCAGCCCAGCGTTCGGTCAGGTATGCCCGCCCGAAATCCGCTGCCGTGAGCACCAGGTTCGCGCCATCATCACTCGGACCGATACGGCCATGCAGATGGACGAGGCTCGACCAATTATGGGGTTTCGGCAGCGGGAGCTTGGGCGCCGCATCCACCAGCTCCCTGTCCAGGCCGGCCTCGATAAACCTGTTGTCGAAATTGGTGGTGATGAGCTGAAAGCCCCGTTCGTTTCGGGAAAGATCGATCAACGCCTTGTGGACGCGCAATTCGCCGGTCGGCGGCACCGACAGCCGTTCAACGACGGTTTGTCGCAAGACTCGGGCTCCCAGGCGCCCGTTCCGTTCCAGAAGTCCGAGCACCTTGTCCAGAGCCCGGCTATCCAGCGCTTCCTTTTCGACTGTATCGGGTTCGATGTGGTTCTTGGCGTATACATGGTGCACCAAGTCCGTGAAGTTCGGCAAACCGGAGACGGCTCCTGCTGAAACACCTGCCCCGCAGAAAAAAACAACCTTGTCTCCGTCCAGCTCGTTCAAGAGCCGGACCGGAATCGTCGGGCCACCAGCAACCAGTTCAGGCATTTCGGATCAGACCTTCGGTCCCTTCGGGCTGTCGCTGGCTCGCGATCATCAATTTCGATATTGCCGGCGAATATGTCGAGGTCGTTGCCACCGGGAGTCTTATTAGCGTCGCCCCGGCGAACAAGGCGATGCGCCGCCTGCTCGAACGCACCGCCCCGGTCAACTTGGCCTCTGTCAGTTCGAAGTTCTTCAATTGTTAAGCTCGGGGACGGCCGCTCTGCTGTCTGGATAGCCGGCCGACCAATCATCCACAACCGGCAGCCTGTCCCAGTATTCCGGGCGTCCGTCGCGCAGCAGCTTGAGCAGCGACTGCTGGGCGAGGTCGAAGCCCGTTACGAACGCTGCGCCGCTCGTGAACGGCGTCATCCTGCCCTGCCGGCTATGAGCGATGTTCGACCGAGCGTCATAGAATGCCTTTACACTGTCCCTGATCCTTTCCCGATCATCTGGATCCGTCCCGAGGAATTCCGAAACCCTTTTCCGGAGTTCGCGAGAGAGTTTCCCCTCCGGCAGTTCATACATGCCTTCCAGCGCGACTCCGACTTCCAACACCCTCGCGTCGCCTGCAAACCGTCCGTTCCGGGCGAGCACCGTTGCCAGACGCCCGACGAACGGCGCCATTTTCGCAAAATTCATCGTTTCCCGGTTACCGAAGGCCCACCGTGCTTGCTCAAGCGCCGTGGGCTCCAGCACCGGGCATTCTGCAAGCCCTTCAAAGCCCTGGACCGGCCAACTCCGATAGAAGCCAGGACTTTGGCTCTCCCAACCCAGAAGCAGGTTCGCCGACCGGTCTATACGCCCGGACAACATCGCGAGCGGCGCCACCGGCGCCGCATGGCATACCGCAAGCAGATCCAGAAACAGCAGAGCATCCTGGAAGAAAGATCCTGTTGGGTCCGTCGTCGGTTCGTTTACGTTACCCCTTCTGTGGAACACGGGCCGCCACCGGAAGGGCCTGATCAGGGCCCCGACTGGCCGCCAGTCCTGGAAGCAGGCGTTCGACGGCGCGAACTTCTCCACCAGGTCCATGTCCACGAACCGGCGAGCCTGACCGAGCGGCAGAATTTCCATGCTATCTGCAATCTCGGCCCTTTCGGCCACAGTGAGACCGTAGAACAACAGCGCGTCACAGCCTTCATCCAGCTCGCCGAGGACCTCCGCTGCACCCCTATCCCCGACGGGCGACAGGAACGCGTTCAATTCGTGCGCCGCTGTCCGGAAGCGGTCGCCGGGCAATTCCGCAGCCCGCGCCAAGAGCCCGGCGATCAAGTCTCCAGCAGAGATCGATGAGCCGGAATTCAGGATCTCCATCCAGAAATCGTTGTCGCCGATGACTCTGCCCGTTACCGCAACCCGCTCCAGCATCGGATGGCCCAGCAGAGAATGGCGCACGGTATCCAGTGCTGCGCGCAACGGCGCATAGTAGGCTTCTTCTCCAAAGCGTCGGCTATAGCGTGATCTTTCATAGAGCATGCGGACGTCATCGAGCGGAAAGGGCGTCATGTCCCTCCCATCGATAATCGTGAACGTGCGCGGATGATGCCGCCAGTAGTCTTGCAGATAGGGCTCCTGTGCTTCCGCGAGAGCGGGCAGAGTTTCGGCCAGCCGCTCAATCCAGTCCCCGCCGTCGAATTCGGTATAGGTCATGGGCTCGTCCCCTTCTCTGCGCCGGAATCCATAACGTGGACTGCCTTGCGGTGGATATACACAATGCCCAACCGGCCCTTCCAGACTGTGAACCTGCTGGTGGTGTTTCAGTTCGACATTCAACGCGGCGCACACGCGCTATGGTAAACTCCTTGGCAATGCAGAGGTCGTAGTGCTCCGACGTGGACGCCGGATGTCTCGGCGGTCGGTTGCGGCTGCGCAGGATTGGGCGAGGTGGAACAATGGTTTCGGGAAGGCTGATAGCGGCAGGCATTCTGGTTCTGCTTGCAACCGGATGTGCGAGTGAGATTATCCAGAAGAAGATGGCTGACATGATTGGGCAACCAGCAGGCGTCCTGTTCGCCAAATTGGGACTGCCGGAATTTGAGAGCGAGGTTGCCGGCAGAAAGTTCTATGTATGGGACACGCAGACCTCTGGCTCCTACAGCATCCCGCAACAACAGACAGGAATCATATACGGCCCGTACGGGCAATCGACGCAAACCTATTCCTTCACGACCTATAGGCAACAGCACTACCATTACTACTGCAAGCTCCGCGTTTTCGTCGACGCACGGGACCACGTAACCGGATACGACTTCGAGGGAAATGAGGGCGGCTGTGGAACTTTTGCAGGCCGGTTGAGCCGTTAGCAAATGTCAAACAAATGTCGCGAGTTTCACGAATGAGCCGGACGGACCGGGGTACCACCGCTACATTGCCCCCGGTTCATGTCGAGCTCGGCGCATTCGACCCATGCAAATGATCCTATGATGCCGTCCCATGGTGGCGCGTGTCCGCAATCTGACGTCTTCGTCTTCGACGGCGGAGTATTTCCATGAGGAGGGCGGGTATTACGTGACGGCGCGCGGCGACCGGGAGGCGGCGCGCGCAAAGGCGGAGGAGCACCGGCAGGCGAGCGCGTGGCACGGGCGGGCGGCGGCGGCGGTTGGGCTTGAGGCGGGCCGGAAGGTCGCGGCGGGCGCCTTCGAGAGGATCCTGAAGGGCCATGTGCCCGGCACCGACATTCGCCTCGGGCGCAAGCGGGACGGGAAGCACGAGCACCGTCCGGGTTTCGACATCACCTTCTCCGCCCCGAAATCCGTCTCGCTGGCGGCGCTGCTGCCGACGGCGGCGCATCCGCGCGGCGACCGGGCGGTCCTGCGCTGCCATGACGAGGCGGTGAGGGCG
>JAPOZF010000147.1 GCA_026706165.1 Gemmatimonadota bacterium | reverse complement strand
GGCGGCGATCGCCAACGGCCTGATCCTCGAGTTCTACCGCGAGACCGTCGACCCGCTGCGGGGCCGCATCTTCAAGGAGCCGCTGAAGCTCGACGCCGAGGGCTGCGTGGCCGTGCCCGACCGCCCCGGCCTGGGGATGGAGCCGGACTACGAGCTGCTCGCGCAGTACCGCTCCGGCTAGCCCCCCGGCGCCGCGGCCCCCGGGGCAGGGGCCAGCCGGTCGGCAGCAACCAGGTCGATGGCGAATTCACCCGGATAACGAGCTGCATGACTCGGGTTGGCGCCTTCGGGCAACCGCCGGATTCACGCGGAATCAGCGGCCGCAGGCACGGGTTCTCCGGCAGGACCCCCGCCGTGTTCATTCGTCGTCCGGCGGGCCGGACTGGCCCTTTCTCCCGGCCAGGTCCCGGTCCATGAGGAAGATGCCGTCGCGGCTCTCGATGATCAGCTCCATGTCGCTGACGATCTGGCGCACTATGGCCTCCTCCTCGACCTGCTCGTTGACGAACCACTGCATGAAGGTGTGGGTGGCGTGGTCGCGCTCGGCGAGGGCGGCGTCCACTACCTCGTAGATCCTGTCGCTCAGGGCCCGCTCAGCCTCCAGGGCGAACTTGAAGGCCTCCAGGGGGGAGTCCCACTCGATCTGCGGCGCCGTCAGGGCCTGCAGGCGCACGCGGCCGTCGCGGTCGTTGATGAAGGCGTAGATCTTCTCCGCGTGCATCAGCTCCTCGTGGTACTGGATCTTCATCCAGTGGGCGAAACCGTTGAGCTCGAGGTCCTCGAAGTAGGCGGCCAGCGACAGGTAGGTGTAGGCGGAGAAGAACTCGGAGTTGAGCTGGTCGTTGAGGGCCTGCTGGATCTTTTCGCTGAGCATTCCTGTTCCTTTCCAGGCAAGTGTTCGGCCGCTGTCCGGGCTCCCGGAGCCCCGCGGAAGCGGCCGGTTGCAATCTGCAGCCCGGTAAACTTACGGCCTGAAGGTCGTCTGCACCCCGTACTGCTCGTCGTCCCTGAGGGCGTTCCGGTGTTTGAGGTACTCGACCACCAGGAAGACGTCGCGCACGGAGACCGGGTCGACGAGGCGCTCGTCCTTCTTCAGCAGCTCGACGCGCAGCTCGTTGGTTCCCTGCCTTGGCACCCTGCCCCTGCTCAGGTCGACGTGCAGGCGGTACCCCCGGGTGCCCGCCCCGGGGCGCATCTGGAAGACGTAGTCCGCCCTGCGGATCTCGCCGCCGTCGATCTCGCCGCCGTTCCAGAACAGCCGCACCTCGTCCTCATGCAGCATCTCGTGCATCATCACCCGCAGCTCGCAACGCCACAGCTCGCCGGCCTCCTGCCTGGCGGCGATGTCGTCGGCGACGTCGAGGGTCACCGTCCGCGACTCGCCCGGGGCCAGTTGGTGCGGCAGCTGCTCGCTGAGGCCGTAGGTGACCGCCCCGGAGCGGTCGGGGCCCGGGCCGACGTAGAAGGTCTTGTCCCTGTGGGCGAAGATGTCGGGGTAGGCGAGGCAGCGCAGGCGGGCGTAATCCTCGTCGGTGTAGGGATAGCGGTGGGGAGCCGGGTAGTAGCGGTGGTAGAGGATGCCCCGGGCGCCGGCATCGTAGGCGTTGGCGATCGCGGCGTTGTGAACGAGCGGGCCCTGCTCCTCGCCGATGCTGTCGAGGCCGGCGATCAGGGTCACCTCCGTGCCCCGTGTGAGCTCGGCGAGCTCGCGCAGCCGCGAGGTCTCGCTGTAGAAGTCCCCGCCCACCGGCATGGCGATCAGGGTGTCGATCAGCCCCTCTCCCACCCAGGCGGCCAGGTCGTGACCCATCGCCAGGTTGCCCGACAGGGTGGCGGCCGCCCTGACGACGAGGCGCTTGCGGCGGCCCTGCCGTTCCGCTTCCCGGTCGCAGGTCTCGCGGATCTCGCGCACCCATTCGGTCAGGGTCGCGGTGTGTTCGGCGACTTCGCGGCGGGCGATGAAGGGGGCGTAGGTGTGGAAGTTGACCTCGATGCCGTCGGCGGGGTAGCGGCCCAGCAGCTCGCGCACGATCGCCATGCGGTTCTCGCGCACCTCGGGAACCGCGAAGGACAAGCGCCTCGGGTTGTCGAACTCCGCCTCGGGACAGTCCGGTTCCTCCCCCACCTGCCATTCGGGGTGCGCCCTCTCGAACTCGGAGACGCGGCAGTCGCTGACGCGGTCGTACGGGGTGTGGTGCAGGTTGAGCAGCAGGTGCGGCAGAAAGCGGAAGCCGCGCGCCTGGGCGTGCTCACAGACCACCATCAGCGGGTCGTGCCCGGCGGCGAGGAAGGCCTCGAAGTTCTGCGCGGCGCGGTACCAGACCTCGTGGTCGGCGAGCTCGACGTTGTGCCCCCAACGCTCTCCGGCCTCGGTGGCGTAGAGGAGGACGGCGCAGTCGCCGACGACGTAGCTGATGGTGTCGATGCCGAGATCGAGGACCTCGTCGATCGGCTCGACGTACTGGCGGATGCCCATCGGCGGCTCGTACAGGTAGACGCTCGAGTGGCGTCCGTCGGTCTCGAAAAGGACCTCGTGCTGTTCGCTCATCTCTCTTGACCTCCGTTTTCATTCGGTGTTTGTTGCCGCCCGGAAGCCATGCGGGCCCTCCGGTCCCCGGGGGGAATCGCGATCGGATTCCCGCGACGGACTTCACCCGACGAAGTTTTCCTTCATCTCCGTAAAACCTTCGAAACCTGCACATCGGCCCAACGCGCGACAACCTCGGAGCCCGCCCATGCTGACCCGGCAACAGATCGACTTCTTCGAAACCTTCGGCTTCCTCTGCCTGCGGCGGCTCTACTCCACGGAGGAGATGGCCGGGATCATCCGGGAGGTGGACGAGCTGCTGGCCGCCAACGCCGGCAGGCGCACCGGACCCAGCCACCAGGCGGTCTCCAATTTCGTCGAGATGGGAACGAGGCTGGCGCGCCTGCCCGAGGAGGACCGCATCCACGGGCCGGTCGGACAGCTGCTCGGGGAGGGGTTCGTCTGGGGCAACTCCGAGGGGGTGTCCGGCAGCTTCAACGAGACCAACGACCACCAGTGGCACAGCGACCGCGCCGGCCAGATCGACCTGAACTACAGACGCCTCAAGATCATGATCTACCTGCAGCCGATGCGCCGCGAGACCGGGGCGCTGCGGGTCATTCCCGGGTCCCACCACGCACCTTTCCACCGCGGGCTTCTGTGCCTTCAGTCGCAACAGCAGGGATCGGCGAAGGCCGCCTTCGGCGTCGAGGGGAGCGAGCTCTGCTCTCACGCCCTCGAGGTCGACCCGGGGGACGCCGTCCTCTTCGACCACTACCTCTACCACGCGGTGTACGGCAAACAGAGCGTGCGGCGCTACATCGCCCTGAAGTTCGCCGCCAGGCCGGAGACCGAGACCCACTACGAGGCGTTGGGGCCGCATAACCAGGACGCCTCGAGCCTGCACGACGGCTACCGCAACAGCGACAGGCCGCGCATCCAGGAGATGGTGAAGGGGCTGCTGGAATGGGAGGAGAAGCTCGGCCAGGCCCTGTGAGCTTTCGTCATCCAGGCGCTGGCGGAGCGGCCCGGGGCGCGAGGCCGGAGAAAGATTCCCCGGCCGGGCAGGCCGCGGGAGGGCCGGCCGCCGCAAGCTCCGGCCGGGATTTAACGCCGGCCTAGGCCGCCCAGCCGGCGACGAAGTCGTCGACCTGAAACGGCGGCATGTCCTCGAAATAGTGGTGCATGGGCTCGCGGTTCTGGTACCCCGGCGCGAACTGCTTCCCGTCGGCGCGCAGGCCGCGGTCGAGGGGGCCGAACCTGCGCCAGATTTCTTCGGCTTCTCCCGCGCTGAAGCGCTCGGCGAACTGCGGTCCCCAGTTGATGGTGATCGAGTGCTCGCGGTCGGCCGCCCACCGCGGCAGCTCCGAGCCAGGTGGCTGCTTGAGGACGTGCACGTGGTAGGCGGCTTTCGACAGGTAGACCGTCAGCACCAGCTTCCCCTTGTTTCCCGCCCCCGGCTGCAGGCCCTCGACCGCTTCGTGAAAAGCCGCCCCGTCGCCGTTCAGCACTCCCCGCAGGGCCTGCTCGGTCAGGTCCTGGGCCCTGGCGCTGCCCCGGTCCCAGGACTCGAAGGCGGCGCGGCCTTCGGGGGAGAGCTGTTGCATGAAGCCGGTTTCCGCGTAGTAGGGAAAGATGCTGTGGCCGCCGTGGGCGGTGCGGCGCCGGGTGGTGCTGTAGTTGCTGCCCCAGTGCAGGAGGTAGTTGGAGTAGACGACGCCGTCGCCGGCGGCCAGCTCGATCGGCACCCCCCCGGGAAGCGGCACCCGCGGGTCCTTCTCGAGCTGCCGGTCCTCCTCGGCGGTGTTGAGGCGAAGGTGGCTGCCCGGCACCGCCCAGAAGACGACGTCGTCGTAGAGCGGGATGTTCCACTGCAGGTACCTGGGGCCGTTCTCCATCAGGTCCCGCTGCAGCACCGCCATCGGCGCCATGTCGAGGGGGTGGATGTCGCGGTGCCAGGCCGCCGGGCCGTGGTCCCGCTGCGGGCTGCACATCAGCATCATTCCGGAGACCGAGGTCCGCTCCGGAACGCTCAGCAGCTGGCGGGCGACCCCGAGGGTGTTCTCCCGCTGCCAGAGCTCGACGGTGCCGGCGGTCGCCGGGTCGATAAGGCGCTCGTAGTGGACGAGCCGGGGCTGGGCGCCGGTCTCCCAGGTATCGCTGTTCTCCGCCGCCCAGGCCGCCTTCTGGCGCTCCACCAGGGTCTCGAACTGCACCCTGAGGTCTTCGAGCTCTTCCGGGGAGATGACGTTGCGAAGGATGATGAAACCGTTGTCGAGCAGCTTCTGACGGTCGACTTTCACGAGGTTGCTCCCGAATCGATGAGGGTGGCCGTGCTCCGCCTGCCGGGCATGGCGCCGGGACCAGAGGGATGTTCGAATACGTTGAGGTGGGCCCGGGCAGACAAAGTACTGGCAGCTTGCGGTAACCGTCCATCCGGCTGCCGCCGGCCCAGGCGGTCGCGAATCCTTCGCATGGCCGGCGGCCCGGCAACGTCCCTGAAGCGAATGGCCGCCGAGTCCTGCCCGATCTTCTCGGCCGGGGGTGCGGCCTGCCCGGGCGGGCGCCAACCCTTCGCAAGGCCGGCCAAGCGGCAACCGTCCCTGATCGAATGAACCACCGAAATCCCACCAGTTCCCCTCGATCGGGGATGCGGAAGGGCCCTCGCGGCCCCCGACCGGGTTGCTGAGGCCCGCCTTGTCCACCGACGGACGGTCCCGCCGCGGCATCGAGCTGTTCTGCTGGTACACGATGGCGACGGGAAGCGCCATCGTCGTCGGCCCCGCCGCCTGCCTCGGCGCCATCGCCGCCGAGCTCGGCATTACCTCGGAGACGCAGATGGGCCTGTTCCTCGGGCTGCCGTTCTGGGGCCTGGGGACGGTAACCCTGTTCTCCGGCTGGCTCGCCGAGCGGCTCGGGTACCGCCGCATGCTCGCCGCCTCCGCCCTGATCCAGGCGGCCGGGTACCTGCTCGTCTCGGCGGCCGAAACCATGCCGCAGGCGTTTGCCGCCATCCTCCTGGCCGGCCTCGGGCGCGGCATGCCCGCGGCCCCGCTGAACGCCCTGCTCTGCTCCCTGCATCCCGGCAACCGGACCGGGGCGATGAACGTCTTCCACGCCTTCTTCTACGTCGGCATGGTGGTGATCTCCGGGCTGGTCCTGGGGATGTTCGCCCTCGGTTGGGAGTGGCGCCGGGTCTTCGGTTCCTTCGCAATCCTGGTGCTCGTCTTCGGCGCGGGGGCCTTGCTGGTGCGGTTCCCGCGGCCGCAGGCGGACGCCCCGGGCCGCCTCGACCTGCGCTTCCTGCTGCGGCAGCCGGCCTTCGCCTGGATCGGGCTCGCCATCCTGTTTTCCGCGGTCACCGAGATCGGGCCGTCGACCTGGTTCCCCTACTTCATCGAGAAGGCGGCCGGCAGCAGCCATTCACTCGGGGTGCTCAGCCTGGTGCTGCTGGGAACGACGATGGCGGCGGGCCGTCTGGGGTGCGCGCGCATGGTTGCCCGGGTCGGCGTCCCCGCGGTGCTGACCGCCTGCTGCCTGCTCAGCGCCGCCAGCATCCTGCTCGCCGCCCTGCCGGTCGGGACCTCCTTCACCGTCTTCTGGCTGACCGTGCTCGGGCTCGCCATCACCGTCAGCTACCCGACCGCGGTCGCCTGCGCCGGGGACCGCTTTCCCGGGGCCACCCCCTCGATGTACGCGCTGCTCAACGGCGCGGCCCACGTCGGCGGCGTCGCCGGACCGGCGCTGATCGGGGCCGTGGCCGAGGCGGTGGGCCTGCGCCCGGCCATGGGGGTGGTGGCGCTGGCGCCGCTCTGCCTGCTGTTCGCCGTAAAACGCGCCCTGCAGCGCTGAAGCTGATTGCCGTCCAGGTGGACTTTGAGCAAAGCTTTTGCAGAATGGCCATGAAAAGACCAAGTTCTTCGGGCCAAGTCGGGAAAGGGTGCAATGCCCACGGTCAGTCCAACCCAAGGAAAGAGGTGACATGATGCTCCAAAGAATGACCCGTTACTCGATAGCAGCCCCTTTTTCGTTTCTCGTGTGTTTCCTGCTGGAACCTGCCGCCGCCTCCGAGCTGAGTCAGAGCGTTGCCCTCGACGGCGACTACGCCGGCGGGTTCGTTATCGGAGGGGATGCCTGGACAGCTTCGAGCGGGGGGCAGGAAGTCACGTTGGTTTTCAGCGGCCGGGATCTGGTGGACGTCCGCCAGCTGGAGGTGATTCTGGAGCCCGTTCCGCCCAGCGCGTTCGATCTCGAAAGCGCTGTGTTCAGACCCACCGAACCTCTGGTGACCCTCGGCAAGGGGGTCGAAGTGATCGAGGGGGACCGGCTGCGCCTCGGCGGAGCGAGCGTCTCCGAATCGATCGAGGGAGATCAGGAGTTCGGAACCTTCACCCTGCTCACGAGCGACGGGTTTACCTCCGGGACGGGGGCGCAGCTCGAAGTGACGTTCCTGTCGCTGGGTCCCACCTCCGATGACCGCGATGAGTACGACCAGGAGAACCTCGGTCTCGGTGTCGTGGTTTCGGAGGATGTCGAAACCGCTGCCGAAACGTCGACCTGGGGACGCATCAAGGCCGTTCTGGCACGGTAGCAGAGGGTGCGGGGAGTTGGACGGCTTCAGGGTTCTGTTCTGAAGCTCTGACCTTGGGCCGTCCCCCTCGGTCCCCCGCCAGCACCGATTCGCATCACCCGCTTACGTCTACATCGCTAAGGAACAGGTCCAGGTAGGGCCGGGTGTCGCAAAGTGCGTTTTCCCACGTTCCCTTGCAGGACGGGAATGAATGGACTATGTTTTGTGG
>JAPOZF010000312.1:2709-7374 GCA_026706165.1 Gemmatimonadota bacterium | reverse complement strand
CTGATCCCGCTTCTTCAGGTAGTAGTCGCGGTACTCCTGGCCCCGCGTCAGGAAGGACACGTAGTTCGGGCACAGGACGTGGCACGCAGCGATCATCGCCTGATTCGCCCGGTCCATGTCCCGGTGGGTCGTATCCTCCCAGATGCGGACTCCTGTCTCCGCTTCGCGGATGGGCTTCGCCCACGCCAAGATGCGCTCGTCCTGCCACGGCTCGTCCGGCTCATCCACCAAGAGCAGTCCGAACTGTTCCGGCTGCAATCCCTTGGCCACCATGTGCTGCGCCCAGAACGCAATCCACGCCTTCACCGCCGTGTTGAACTCCGGCGTGCCCATGGGCAACGACTCGAAGTGTCGGCCCACTTTCGCGAAGACGAGGTACTGGGCCGCATCCGGCCACAGGTCGATCCAGGCATCGAAGTAGTCGGTGGAGGGCGGCACCGTCATCGCCCCTTGCGCATCGTGCGTGCCCCGCGGCAGCGCCAGCTTGAGGGCCCACGGCGAGTCGACGAGGTGTTCGCGCAGGTGCTCGATGATCGCCGGCCGGTTCTGCTCCGTCAGAAAGGGGAAGTGGCCGACCCGGTCCGTGTAGTCCCATCCGCCAAAGTGAAGCGACTGCTGCTCCGGGAAATCCAGCGGATACAGGTGAATGCGCAACGGAAACCGCTTGCCTCCGGGCACGGACTCGACGACGACCTCCCCCTCGTGCGCGCCCGGTTCCACGTCGACCGGATGGAAGGTGAGCCACACCTGCCGGGTCATACCCGAGTGCACCGTAACCGTATACAGATTGTCCTCGGCAGCAACCTCCGGCAGGGCCGCGGCCACCGGCACCCCGCTCCGGGTGTCGGTCCAGGCCACCTCGTGAACGGTCACATACTCCGGATTGTCGCCTCCGGGAAGCCCGCTCAGGCGGAAGGTGACCTCCATCGGTTCATCACTGCTGTTGCTGACGTTGAAGGCGGCCGCGCGGTACTCCTTGCGCATCAGGTGTACCTCGACGGCCAGCTCCGCCGCCGTATCCGGCATGCCGACGAGGGGGAGGGGATCCCACAGGTTCGAACGCCAGAACGCCAGCGGCTCCAGGCCCCCGGCGCGCCACAGCCATGCCTGCGTGCGCAACACCCGTTCGTGCCACGCGTTCAGGGGCAGAACGGCGCGAAAGTCGTCCCGGAAGGCGGCGGCCGTCCCCAACTCCGCTTCCACGGCGGCCAACTCGCCGAGCACGGCACTCCTCGTCCGGGCCGGGACACCTTCTTCTTCCGCCGCCTCTCTCAGGGCCTGGATGTCCCGGACAAGACGCGTCCGAATCCCTTTCTGGATGGCGATCCGGTTCGCATAGGTCTCGACATCTGCAATGCCGGGCCCCGGCAGCGGCTCGTTCACCCACTCCGGGTCGCCTGCGTATACCTCGATCTCGTCGACGAAGGTGTAAGGCTCGTTCCACACCACCAGGCTGACATAGCGTCCCTGCGTCCGCAACCGGTCCGTCCAGTAGCGGTAGGTCCCGTACCCGGCAGCGCGCTGTTCGTGGAGATCGCGGATGATTCTCTCGCGCAGTTCGGGGGTGACCCGATCCTGCGAGTACCGGTCCCGGTGCCGGTCGAAGTGGTCATGTATCTCCGCTTCAGTGAAACGCATTCCTTCACGGGCCCACATGGCGTCGCTGGCCTTCGTCGGTACGGGCGGGCCGTGCTGCTGCGCGCTCAACTCCACCAGGTCCCCGATCTCGTGGAACTGCATGTCTTCACCCGCCGTGAGGATGCGGATCGTCAGCGGCCACCTCACGTCCGCGAACCCCGCCGCCGTGCTGAAAGAGACTCCCCGTATCGGCTTGACCGTACCCAGGTCGAGCGTCAGGATCGAAGGCGTCCTCTCCTGCCACCCCACCGTCGACAGCTGCGTCCAGAAATAACCGTCCGTGTACACCCCGTCCGTCAGTTGCCCGGCGTCGCCGGGGTCGGTGCACAGACCGTAGTTCGGCCCCGGCTCCAGCGTGCAGGTCGCTCCGAGCGCGATGTTCTGGCCCGGACGGTCGGCCGGACCTCCGGATGGCCCTGGCGCCGCCGCCGTGCCCCTGGCCAACGCCAGTGCCAACGCTGCCGCTGCCAACGTCCATTTCATTCGCTTGTCTCTCGTGGCCTGATTATCGCCCTGAAAAAACGGGCTGGAAGGTTATCCTGACCGCAATGCTTCGGGAGGCACTTTCAGCAAGGAGAACAGGGAAAGGGCCCGGATCCCCTGCTCCGGTTTTCCGGCCCTCTGAATCAGCTGCCTTCGTCCGCCCCCGCCTTCTTCGCTACAGAGACACCCCGAACGTCACCGCCATCAGGGTGGCCAGCCCCAGGAAGCTCAGGAACCCGAGCACGTCCGTGACCGTCGTCAGCACGATGGAAGCGGACTGGGCCGGATCCTTGCCAAGGACCGTGAGAACCACGGGGATGAGCGCCCCGGTCAGGCCCGCCATCGCCATGGAAAAGACCATGGCCGTGCCGATCACCAGCGGCAACCCCACCGTTCCAGACCAGAGGTAGGCCGCCAGGGAGGTGGTCACCGCCACCGCCACCCCGTTGACGAGGCCGGCCAGCAGCTCCTTGCGGGCGACCCGGAACCATGCGCGCGGCCTGAACTCGCGCAGGGCGAGCCCGCGCATGGCCACCGCCAGGGACTGGGCCCCGGTGTTGCCAGCCTGGCCGGCCACCACCGGGAGAAAGACCGCCAGGGCCGTGAACCGGGCTATGGTGCCCTCGAACAGGGCGACCACCGAGGCGGCGAGAAAGGCGGTGGCGAGGTTGACCTGCAGCCAAGGCAGGCGCTTGCGCACCGCCATCGAGGGCGGCGACAGAGCCTGCTCGTCGGCGCCGGCCCCGACCATGGTCTGCAGGTTTTCGGTCGCATCCTGCTGGACGGCCTCCACCAGGGCGTCGTGGCGGATGATCCCACGCGGCCGGCCCTCGAACCCGACCACGGGCAGGGAGGCCAGCTTGTGGGTCTCGAGCAGCTCGACCACTTCCTCGCGGGAGGACATCGCCTGCACGCAGACCGGCGCTCCCCTGGCCAGTGCCCCCAGCCGGTCCCCTGGCTGGGCGACGGCCACTTCCTGCAGCGGCAGCACCGCGGTCAGCAGCCCGTCGGAGTCGGCGACGCAGAGATCGTGAACGCGCCGTTCCGGGAATGAGCGGATGCGGTCGAGCGCCTCCCCGGCGGTTTCTTCGGCGCTGAAGACGGTCATCGAGGTGTCCATGAGCCCGCCCGCGGATTCGGCGGGGTAGCTCATCAGCTCCTCCATTTCCCGGGCAAGCCCCTCAGGCAGGGCGGCGAGGCGGCCGGCGCGGGTTTCCTCCTCCAGCCGCGAAAGGAGGGCGGAGCCGACGCCGGGGTCCATCCCCCGCCACAGCCGCCGGAACAGGTCGTCCTCCATTCCCTCGACGAGCTCGACCGCCCGGTCCGGGTCGACCCGCTCGAAGACCTGGGGCGCAGCGGCATCTGTCCCGGCTTCGAGCAGCCGCAGGGCCTCGGGGACGGGAGTGGCGGCCAGGGCCCGGGCAGCCTCGCCGGGGTGGAGGCGGAAGAACTCCTCGATGAGGGCCTGGGATGCCGCGGTTTCAGTGTTCATCCTTACCTCTCTCCTCGGATCGAACCGTTGTGTACAATTGATGGCCTGAAATCAGACCGACACCGGGGAAAATGTCCCATGGAGAAACAGTCGATCAAGCAGGGTTTCTCAACCTACTACCTGGGAGGTCTGCTGGTCAGGATGAGCGGGAACCACCTCTTCCTGTTGGCCGGCGGCCTCGCCTTCGCCACCCTGATTACCCTAGTCCCCCTGGTCTTCCTCGTCTTCCTGGTGCTCGGACTGGTCCTGGAACAGGCCTCCATGGCCCGCCTGATCGACGTGACCCTGCAGGTGTTCATCCCGTACGAGGAAGAGGCCGCGTTCCTGAAAAAGGTCCTGTTCTCGCGCATCCCCGGCGTCGTCGAGTTCAAGGAGGCGTACGGGGTTTCCGGCCTGGCGATCCTGCTGTTCAGCGCCAGCGGCCTGTTCAGCAGCATGCGGACCGTGCTCAATGCCGTCTTCCAGGCCTCGGGAAAGGAGGGCAATCTGCCCTCGAGGCGGTCGGGACAGGGGACCGCGGAGACGGGTGAGCCGAAGGAGACGGGAGAGGAAACTTCAGAGCGGAGGTTCGGCATCCTGCTCATGGCCCTGCCGGCCGCGGTGGGCAAGGCGAAGGATATCGCCCTGGTGCTGCTGGCCCTGGCCACGTTCCTGCTGTCGGTCCTCTCCCTTCCCATTCTCGCCGCGGTCCTCAACACCGTCCTGTCCCCCCTGCACTCGTACATCGGCTACTTCTACGGAATCGCCTCCCTGGCCCTGATTTTCGGGGTTTTCCTCGGCCTCTACTGGCTGGTCCCCCGGAAGCGGCCGCGGATGAAGGAGCTGGCTGCCGGCGCCTTCTGGGCCGCCCTGCTGTGGAAGCTCGCCGAATGGCTCTTCGGTTATTACCTCGGCCATGCCGCTTCCGTCGGGTACCTGTACGGGGCCTATTTCCTGTCGGTGGCGGTGGCCCTGTGGCTCTACTTCGCCTCCGTCGTCTTCATAGCCGGCGCCGAGATCGCCCAGCTCCGCCACGAAAAGCGAGCCGGTTCCGGATCGGGAGGGCAGGTCTG
>JAPOZF010000312.1:0-2699 GCA_026706165.1 Gemmatimonadota bacterium | reverse complement strand
GTCTGACAGCCCGCTGATGAAGTTGCTCTGGAGAAGAGGCCGCCGGAGCACTAGGGATCGGCGCTTCCGGCAACCGGCTTCTCCGGGCCCTCCGAGCCGATGGCGCTGTTGACCAGCGCCGACAGGCCGATGCGGTAGAGCTCCCCGAGGGCGGTCCCGGCCTGGTCGATCGGTGCGGGACGCTGCCCGAGGTCGGCAAGCTGGCGCAGGGTCTTGTGGCGCAGGGCCCCGGCGAAACGGCCCTTGTCGTCGATGACGGGGAGGGTGTGGAACTCCTTCCATGCGGGATGGACCAGCACCGAGGCGAGGGAATCCGCCATGCGCAGGCAGACCACGTCCCGCTGCATGAGGGCGGCGACCTCGGTATCCTCCCCTGCGGCCAGCAGCTCCCGCAGGGTGAGGACCCCGGCCAGGGTCTGGTCGCGCTCGAGCACGTACAGGAAGTGGGAAGCGCGCTCGGGGTTGGAGCGCACCCGCGCCAGGGCTTCCCCGGCCGATACCTCGGCAGGCAGGGTGTAGATCCTGGGCTCCATCAGGGCCCCGGCGGTATCCTCCCGGCAGCGCAGCAGGAGCCGGAGGTGACCTTGCGGTTCGGGCGCAAGCCGCTGCAGGACCGCATCCCGGGTCCCGGGGCGCAGGCGGCGCAGGAGCAGGGCCGCCCGCTCCATGGGCGCTTCGGCCAGGGCCCCGGCGGCACGGCTGGGATCCATGCGCTCGAGGCAGCCTGCCGCCGTGCTCGCCTCCATGGTGTTGAGGAGCGAGGCGGCGAGCTCCGCCGGGATGTTCTCGAAGAAGGCTACCAGCTCGTCGAGCGAGCGGTTCTCCAGCACCCGGGCGGCCTGGTGGACATGGCCGCGGACGAAGCGGTGGATCAGGGTCGAGCCGTCCATCCCCATTAGGTCTTCTCGACCAGAAGAATCGACGCCTGCTCGCTGAAGAGGGAGGCAGGCACCGATACCCGTCCCTCATCGGTCTCCAGCAGGACCGAGGTGGCGGTTATGTCGATGATTTCCCCCTGGAAGTCCCCGACCCGCACCCTGTGGCCGACCCGGTAGGTCTTCTGGAGGTAGTAGGAGGCGAGGATGTTGGCCACCGTCCTGCGGGCCCCGAGGGCGAAGGTCAGGGCAGTTCCGAGCAGGCCGCTTCCGAGCACGAGGAGCAGGACGCTGGTCAGGAAGTCGACGTTCAGCCCCGCCTGGTCCACGGCGATCAGGGCGCTCACTACCAGGATCGACACCTGTCCGAAGCGCCCGAGGGCGCTGGCGTAGGCGATCCCGGTCGAGGCGATGAGATCCCGGATGAAGTGGCCGCCGAGGAGGCCGGCGAACAGGATGAGGACGGCCGCGAGCAGCCGCGGCAGGTAGAGGACGATGCCGCTGAGCCAGACCGAAATCACCGGCAACCCCATGACTTCGGTGGCGGCGGTGATGAAGAAGAGCAGCACCATCCAGAAGAGGACCCGGCCCACCGTGCGCCCCGCCGAGTCCTGCAGGTCGGCTCCGCGCGCGAGACGCCGCAGGCCGGGAACGAGGCGGTCGAGCCCGGCGAGCAGCCGCCGGCTGAGGGTTCGGGCAAGGAAGGCGAGCGCAAGGCCCAGCAGCACCAGGGCGAGGGCGCCGGCGATCCGGGGGGCGGTCCCCGAGAGGTCCTGCACGAGGCCTTGGGCGAGCTCCTCGATCTCTGCGGTCAGGTGCTGGAAAGTCGACACGGGATCCGGTCTCCTTCTTCAGATGGCGGTCCGGTGCCCGCTGGTCTCGCAGGCTGCCGGTTCTTCACCCGGCCCGGTGCGGGGGGCGCGGGAGTTCGTTCGGTGCCCCGTCAATTTCCTGCCATCCCCGGTCCATCCCGGGCGGCCGGCTCCCGGAATCTCCATTTCCGCGACAGGTCACGGGTCGCCGGCACCGATCTTTTCCCGGGCCTCGAGGAGCTTGGCGACGACCGCTTCGATGTGCTCCTCGTCGACGAACGGGGACAGGATGTAGGATTTCAGGGCGACGATCGGCTCCTGGTAGCTGGTGTGCCGGTAGCAGTCGGTATGGGAGATGACGACGCCGCGCCCGGCCATCGCCTCCTCGTGCACGTAGTCGGAAACCTTGCGGTTGTACTCGTTGCCGGCGAGCAGGCTGTCCCGCCAGGCCGGGTCGTCGAACTCCCGGCCCTTGACGGCAAAGGTATCGACCCCGGGGGGATAGGCGCGAAACAGCGTCACCGTGCCGAAGTTGTCCCTGTTGAGCACGGTGGTGCCCTCGCGCCCCTCGAGGTGCTCGCGCAGGAGCTGGGCCATCTCGACGAGGTGCCCGAGCACCACCTGCAGTCCCTGCTCCCCGAAGAGGCGGAAGTTGGCCAGGGCGGACAGCGGCCCGGTCCCGGCTCTCGAGGTTTCGAGGGTGTACATGCCGGGACGGTGATCGCCGAAATGATAGAGGTAGGGCATCTGCTCCTGGGGCCGCGTCACCAGCTGCAGGTCGTCGCGGTTCCTGACCAGCACGAGGCTGGAGACGTAGGGGGCGAAGCCGGTCTTGTGGAAGTCGACGCCGAGGGAGTCGGCCAGGGACAGGTGGCGAATGCGGCGGCGGGCGCCGGCCAGGGCGCGCACCGTGCGGGGACGGAACCCCAGGGGATTGCCCTCGAAGTCGTACTCGTTGAACACCGACCAGGCCCAGCCGATGACGGCGTCGGCGTGGATGTGCGGGGAGTAG
>JAPOZF010000003.1 GCA_026706165.1 Gemmatimonadota bacterium | reverse complement strand
CCCCGCCAGCTCGAGGGTTCCCAGCTCCATGCCGAGATCGCGGATCTCGTTGACGAGGTTCACCAGCCTCAGGTAGTCCCAGTGCATCCCCGGCTTGCTGCCCCCGGTCTTGCCGCCGGGATTGAGGCTCGGGTCGATACAGCCGACGATGACCTTGTCGACGCCGAACTGGGCGAGCGACCGCAGCAGGGTCTTGTCTTTCATCACCGGCTCGAACCGGGCGTACGCACCGAGACAGACAGGCATGGAGTTTCTCCTCAGTTTTCTCCGCCTCAGGCGGAGCGGCCCCTGGCGACGAGCACCGACATCTCCGCCAGGCGGCGGCCGAGCCGGGCGGCCCAGGCCGCGGTGTCCCCGTCGAGCTCCTCGAGAATGACGCCGCCGACGAAGTCGGAACCGCCGGCTTCCGGGGCGCCCTGTCCGATCACCGCCATGTTGTAGAGCAGGAACGAGCGCAGGATCACGCCGATGACGGACTCCTGGCCCCCGAAGGAGCCGTGCGAGCCGGAAAAAGCGGCGCCGACCTTGTAGTTCAGGTGTTCGCGGATCTCCGACATCCGGCCGATGAGGGCGCCTATCTCTGGGGAGACCGTGTGCCCGGGCATCTTCGGCGAGCCGATGGCGATGCCGCCGGCCCTGACGAGATCCTCGTCGCTCACCTCGGAGACCGGTTTGACTGTGACCACCGCCCCCTCGACCTGCTCGGCCCCCGCCCGGATCCCCTCGGCGAGGCGCCCGACCGGACCGTCTCCGTAGGTGTGGTAGATGATCAGCACCTCGACCATGGCTACATTCCATCCCCTTCCCGCCGGACGCCGGAGACCCCGCTTCAGGGGCCGGCAGTGACCGCCGCGCAATTATAGAGGAACCCCTTCGCGATGCAAACCGGATCGCCGTTCAGCCTCAAGGGCCTGCTGTTCGGCACATCGCTGTCGGTCTTCATCGGCCTCGTCGGCACCTACGGCATGATGCACGCGTACGCCGAGATCGGGTTCAACCCCTCTTCTCCGGCGGCCGTATTCCTGTTCCTCGTCGTCACCCTGTTCGTCAACAGCGTTCTCCGCCTCGCGGCGCGGCCGCTCGCCCTCTCGAGGGCGGACCTCGTCCTCGTGTACGCGATGATGCTGATGTCGCTGACGGTGCCGACCTGGGGGTTCCTCTTCTTCCTGTTCGGCACCATGGTCTGGCCCTTCTACCACGCCACCCCGGAGAACCGCTTCGGGGAGATGTACCTCGACTGGATCCCCGAGTGGATCGCTCCCCACGATCTCACCGCGATCAAGCATTACTACGAGGGGCTCCCCGAGGGGATGCCGCTGCAGTGGGGCGCCTGGGTGGAGCCGCTGGCGAACTGGTTCCTCTTCTTCCTCGTCATCGGCTTCATGCTGATCTGCCTGAGCGCCATCTTCCACCGCCAGTGGTCGTCCCACGAGCGCCTGACCTACCCGATGATGCAGCTGCCGGAGCGGATGATCGAGGAGGGGGGCCGCGGACTGATCGCCCCGTTCTTCCGGGACAGGACCATGTGGATCGGGTTCTCCATCCCGTTCTGCCTTTTCAGCCTCGCCGGCCTGCACCATTTCCACCCGGTGATTCCCGCTTTCCCCTTCCACCACGGGCACATTCCGCTTGCCGGCCCCAGCGTGAACCTGCCGATCGTCTTCAGCTTCGCCTGGGTCGGCTTCTTCTTCCTCGTCAACCTCGACATCACCTTCAGCATCTGGTTCTTCTTCGTCCTCTTCAAGATCCAGAGGGCGGTCTTCACCACTCTCGGGATCGCCGGCAACGAGGTGCTGAGCGCGTACGAGGGAGGGGGCGCCGAGACCGACATCACCCACCAGGCGACCGGGGCTGCGATCGTCTTCGTCCTCTTCGTCGTCTGGAGCGCGCGCCGCCACCTCAGGGAAGCGGCGCTCAAGGCCTGGTCCGGCACCCGCGACCCGGCCGATGCCGAGGAGCTGCTCAGCTACCGCACCGCGGTGGTCGGCTTCGCCGCGGGGATGGTCTTCTTTGCCCTTTGGCTGTGGCGCACCGGGGTTCCCGCGGTGGTCATCCCGATCGTGCTGTTCGTCGGACTGTGCTGGTACATCTTCATCACGCGGGTGGTGACCGGGGCGGGGGTCGCCTCGGCGCGGGGCCCCCTGGTGCCGGAGTTCTTCGTCATCTCCGGGTTCGGCACCGGCATTCTCGGCGCCAGGGGGATCGTGGCGCTCAACTTCACCCTGGTCTGGCAGGGAGAGATGCGCCAGTCGCCGATGATCGCCTGCTCCAACGCCCTGAGACTGGCCGAGCGCGTCCGCGGACCCAAGGGCCGGCTGTTCTGGGGGCTGATGATCGCCCTGGCGGCGACGTTCCTCTCCGGCACCTGGATGATCATGACGATGACCCACGAGCACGGCGCCCTGAACCTTTTCAACATCAACTGGGTCGGCGTCCACGGGTGGCAGCTGCTGCCCCCGGTCATGACCGAGATGCCGGGGGCCTACATGCGCGGCTGGTTCTTCACCGCGGTCGGGGGTGCGGCGCAGTTCTTCCTCGTGTGGGCGCAGCACCGATGGTTCTGGTGGCCGCTGCACCCGATCGGCTTCGCCATCGGCACCGGCTTCCTCACCGGGATGCTGTGGTTCTCCGCCTTCGTCGCCTGGCTGCTGAAGGCGGTCGTCCTCAAGACCTGGGGGGGGAGGACCTTTCAGAACCTCAAGACCTTCTTCCTCGGACTGATCGTCGGCGAGGCGAGCGTCGCCGGTTTCTGGTGGATCGTCTTCTGGATTTCGGGGGAACGGGGAACCCTGATCACGCAGATGTAGGGAGACAACCGCTGAGGGGGGTTCCCGGCGGGAGCGGTCAGGGGTGGCCGCCATCAGGGCCGCGGGGGCCCGGGAGGGCCGGACTGGCGTGTATGCTCAGTGATCTTCCGGAGAAGGGGCCGGTTGGGATTTCTGCAGCCGTCCGAACTCCCCCTTGGCCGCGGCTGTCCGGACAGGCCGGGCGGCGAGTTGGCTCAGTGATCCCCCGGGGAAGGAACGGGTTGCGATTTCCGCAGCCGTTCGAACTCCGCCATGGCCGCAGCGGCTTCTTCCGCCCGCCCCAGCTGTCCGTACACCCGGGCCAGGCCCATGTGCGCCGGCCCGTACCCGGGCTCGAGGGCCAGGGCGCGCTCGAATGCTGCCACGGCGCGCCCGGGCTCCCCGGAGAGGGCGAGTGCCCCTCCGAGGCCGGCGTGGGCCGATACCCGGGTCGAGTCGATCGCCAGCAGGCGTTCGTACGTCTCGACGGCGCGCGGAAGCTGGCCCATGCCGAGGAACACGAAGGCGAGGTTGCCGAGCGCCTCGACGTCTCCTGGAAGGATCTGCAGTCCGACTTCGAGCGCCTGCGAGGCGGCCAGCGGCCGCACCAGGTGGGAGTAGAGACTGCCGAGCCCGAGAAAGGCGGCGCCGTCTGTCTGATCGAGGGCTATGGCGACCTTCAGCCGCCGGATCTCCTCCCGGTGATCGCTGAGGTGCTCGACGTATTCCGCCATCAGCCGCGCCTTGTCCTCCGCGCCGATGCGCCGGTACGCCCTCCCCAGAGCGGCACAGGCTTCGAGCAGGTCGGGATCCCCGAAGACCGCCCTTTCCAGCCAGGGAACGGCCTCGGCCTCGCGCCCTTCCTCGACCAGCAGGATGCCCCGCTCCGCGGCGAGGTCGATCTTCAGCGAGTCGATCTCCGTGCCGGCTTCGACTGCCGCGCCTGCGGATGCCAGGTCGCCGCCCCGGCGGTGAATCCTGGCCATGGCGGCGTGCGCGGGGAAGAAGGCGGGATTCTCCCGGGCTAGCCGGGCGGCCTGCTCCAGTGCCCCCTCGTAGTCGCCGGCCTCGCTCAGCAACTCGGCGAGCCGCAGCCGGAGCCCGATGCTCTCCGGGATATGATCGAGCCCACGCCGCAGGGCGGCGACCGCCAGGGAATCCAAGCCCTGGCGCAGGTGAGTTTCGGCGAGCTCGAAGTGCACCCGGTCAGGTGACGGATCGATTGCCGCTGCCCGGTCGAATGCGGCGGCGGCCTGCTCCCAGCGCTCCAGGCGGGCGGCGACGAGGCCCTGGAGGAAATGCAGCCCGGCGGTGGGGGGCGCCGCCTCCCGGGCGTTTTCCAGTATGGCGGCGGCGTCCTCGTTACGCCCCACGGCCGCGAGCGTCCGCCCCAGGCCCATCCAGGAATCGGTGTGCCCCGGATCGAAGCGGACCGCCGCCCTGAACTGCTCCTCGGCGCCGCGGTAGTCGCGGTCCCGGCGCAGGGCTTCCGCCAGCCAGTAGCGGGAGTCCCGGTCGCTCGAGTCCGCCCGGACGAGGGCCCGCAACCGCAGGAGGCCCCCGGGAGGCAGGTCCGGCTCGGAATCCCCCTCGCCGACATGGATCCGCGGCACCGAGAGCGGAGCCGACATCAGGCTGCCGCGCAGGCCGGCGGCGTCGACGGCGGACGACGAGGCAGGGGCGGCATGAGGCGCTCCGGGACCGCTTTCGACACCGTCCGGCTCGGGCTGGCGTTCGCATGCGGACAGCAGAAACAGGGAGACGGTCAGAGCTGCAAAGGCAATCATGGTACCGAAGTCGTTGCAACAGGCCCTGCGCGCGAAAGGTGAAATGCAGGCCGGACGATTACAGCTTTTTGAGTTTGCCGAGGAGGAAGCAGCTGAGCGGTGCGCTCTCAACTGCCCTACTTCCCCGTGCAACCGATTGGGAGCAGTGCCCCGGATCTGGCCTCCTCAAGGGAAGGATCCCAACCCCTGCTTCAGGCTTCCCCAGGATTCAGGGCGGACACTGGTCCGGGGTCTCGAAGAAGCGAGCTCTTCGTACAGGATTTCATTTCCCGAAATCGTGGCTGAGACAGGAACCAGGCGGTTTTCAAACATGCTGAGCTCTGTTCCAGGATGGAGCAGGTAGTAGATCCCGAGTCCTGCTCCATACCCGGAGGCAAACGAAATCTCCCAGTTTCCCGGCTGATATCCAAAGTTGAAGCCGACCTTTTCGATCCCGGTTCTCAGGTTTCCCTCCCACCAAATCTCTTTTTTGGGGGAGTCGGATCCTGTTTCAAACCACGTCATGCCGAATCCATACAACGGTTGATCCTGCCCTTGCCGCCGGAAAACCAGTATCCGGTCTTCGGTCACGCGCACCTTTTGTCCGGACAGAAAACCATCCGGCGACGGGGGCCATTCATAGTCCGGTTCACTGAAAACGAAATATTCGAATCCCTCGATTGTTTCAGTATGCGTGATCTCGATGACAAGCTCTCTTTCATCCGGAAACAGGAGAGATTCCGGGGGCACGGAAAATCCCTCCCCGAATGGGTAGCCGGGCACCTCGAACTGCTTCAGATCAGCCGGGTCGATATCCGGGAAAACCCCTGGAGCGTCCTCGAAATAAGTTTCGTTCCGGTAGACATGGGTGTAGGTCCAGCGATTCTCCACCGCCAATGGGAGGAAATCCCTTGAATTGAGTTGCCGGAGAAAGGGATCTGACTCATCGTTTCTGTCCGCCACGGCTTCCCGCCCAGCCATAACGGCCAGTACGAACACCAGAAACTTCATCTCTCACCTCCTGAATCCAAAGCGGAAACCAGATGGAACCGGGCAGGTGGGTCGTAACGAAACTTACCGCTTTTCCAACCTGAAAAAAACCCATTCAAAGTCCCTCAGAACGGGACCGGGGCCCGTTCTCTTCTCAGACTCGACACCAGTGAGAGAAAGGGTTCCTCGTACACCTCCACGAGGGATTGGTAACGGCTCCGCAACCCGGCGATGTATACGGGGAACAGCGCCTGCGCCCGCTCTTCCCTGAGTTCGCGAATGACTTGGTCCCAGACCGCCGCCGCCCCCCCGGAGGCAGCGAGGTCCGGCGGGTAGCGGTCTCGGTGCCTGGCGAAATACTCCCGTATCTCCGCATCGGTAACCCCAATGCGATCAAGGGCCTCTTCCTTCCACAGAGCTTCGATCGCCCGGCGGTCCCGTTCCATCTGCTCCTCGGCAGCGGGAACCTGTTCGAGCCCGGCCTCCGCGGCTTCCCGCTCCACCAACCGATCGATTGCGAATGCAAACAGGATGCGGTCCTTCATGGAGCTGTCCCGGCCCAGCAGGCCGCGGTCCCGGGGCGCCAGGGAAGCGGAAACCTCCGCGAACTCCCCAACTGTCCAGTCGGCCAGAGAGCTGCGCACCAGTACCTCCTCCGGGATGGTTTTGGAACCGCGGGGCGAGGTCCCGGCGACCAGTCGGTTTATGGCTGCACCGTATTTCTCCGAGAGCCTTTGGACGAGCGCCCGGCAGGTTTCTTCCCGGCGGCGATGGGCCAGGGCCCGCTCCGTCTGCTCGCGGCGTTCCCCGAACGTCGCCGTGCGCTCGGCCACCGCCACGAACAGGGTGTATCCCTTCTCCCCGGGGATCAGCTCGGCGGATCCCCGTCCCGAGACAAGCAGCGACTGCAGAAGGGGTTCGCTCACCGACAGAAGGCTCAGCCAGCGCAGGTGCCCGCCGTCATCTTCCAAGGCTGCGTTTCCGTACCTGGCCTGCAACTCCTCGAAGCCGATGCCCCCCTTGCGGGCAAGGTCGAGAGCCTCCTCGGCGCGGTCCCGCGCGGAGATCACCAAGCGGCCGACCTGCACCTCGCGGCCCGCCCCTGAAAGGAGGAAGAAATCGCGGACCTCCTCTTCGTCGGCTAGCCGGGTTCCAGCCTCGCGGTCGATCAGGCCTTTCAACAACCGCGAGCGCCGCCACTGAACCACCCCGTCCAGCACCCGCGGGTCGTCGTGGAACCCCCGTTTGCGGGCTTCCATCAGCAGCAGCTGCCGGTCGATGAGGAGCTGGAGGCGGTGGCGCCATTGCTCCAGGGTGTTGTCGTCGCCGGAGACGTCGATCCTGGCCACGGCCTGCTCGAAGTCGGCGGAGGTGATCGCCACGGTGTCGACGCGGGCGAGGATGACCGGCGGCGGTGGATCCGGCGGACCGGCCTGGCCGCATCCGGCAGCGAGCATGGGGGCGAAGAACAGAAGGGGGAGCGTCATTGCCGGGCACCTCTCGATTTGAGAATTTTAAGACCAGTGTTTCCGTCGCGGAGATATTGAAATTACCGGATGCCGAGGCGCCGGGCTCCCAAGACACCAGAGCGATTCGTACCGAGGTGTACGGCCCGTGAGGGCAACGCCGTGAGCCGGGATGAACCGGCTTCCCAATGTCGACATATTTCTGCGGGACACCAGGACCGTGAGCCGTAAGGAATAGCAATGGGCAACCCTGCCGCCCGCTTCAAAACCGCCTGCATCGTCGACCTCAGGACCGACTTCATCTGGTTCCTGGCGTTGCCGTTCGCAGCCCTTGCCGCCGCGTTCGCCATGCAGGAGCCCCTGCCCGGAGAGTCGGTGGCCGCGGTCGCTTTGTGGGTGACGGTCCCCCACC
>JAPOZF010000279.1 GCA_026706165.1 Gemmatimonadota bacterium | reverse complement strand
CGTTGTACCACTCCCGCATCACCTCCAGGGCCGCGTCGACCTCTTGATTCAAAACCCCGTGGTCCCGGTACATCTCCAGCAGACCCCGCACCTCCTCCTCGGTGAAGCCGAGCATATCGTTGAACTCCGGCCGCAAGCTGATGTTGCGGCCGATGTTGAAGCCGCTGGTCACGTCGTCCATCGTGATCGGCGACACCCCGGTGATGAACAGCCGCTCCAGCCCGCCGCGACTCTGTCCGGCCCCATCCTTGAGGGTGGCGAAGAAATTGCGGTAGAAGCCGCCGCCGTGGGTGAAGGACTGGTACGCCTCTTCGCCGTGATAGGCCAGCACCGTGTTGGCGAAGTTGTCGTACTCGTCGATGAGCACGTACAGCGGGATGCCGCGGTCGCCCGCATACAGAAACAGCTCGTTGAGCTGGCCATTGACCGAGCCCGGCGAGCGGATGTGCCGAAACGCCGCTTCGGGAAACAAGTCCCGGTTGCGCTCCAGCGCGTTCCGGACCACCAGTTGACAATACTCTTCAAAGTGGTATTCGAGGGTGTCCAAGGCGTTCTTGAACGCCGAAAAGTTGAAGCGCAGCACGACGTAGCGGTGGCGGTTTTCCGTGGGATTCCTCCCGAGGTCGGTGCCGCCGAAGACGGCCTCGAATTCGTCGGCTCCCCTGCGGTCGTAGTAATTCTCCAGCAGGGAGACCCAGCAGGACTTGCCCATGCGACGGGGTCGAATCAGAAAGGCGTAGCGTTCCTCTTCCAACGCGTGGACGAAGCGGGTCTTGTCGACGTAAAGGCGCTGCTCCAGACGGATGGCGCGGAAATCAGCCCAACCGTAGGGAACGCGGGGCCAGGATGCGGGCATGGCGACTCCTCACACGAGTAGAGGGCAGGAGCAGGCCGCGGGCATCGGATCAGCGGGGGCGCTTTCGAGGTGGCGTACGGCAAGGGGCCCCGAAGGGCTCAATTCTTCAAAAGGTAAGAAGAACGGATTCAGGGAGTGGACCCGGACCTGAAAACCGGACCGGCAAACCCCCGAGAGAGTTGACTTTGTCTCAGTCGGCCTTCTACAATTCGGCGGAACCTTCGAAGGAGAAGCCCTGGAAGCGACATCCCGACAGCCGCAGGAGTCCACCGGAGATTCCCCCGAGTCCGCCCTCCTCGTCGGCCTCTCGCTCCCCGACACGCCGCGCGGGGAAACCGAGGATTCGATCGACGAGCTCTCGCGCCTGGTCACGACCGCGACGATCCAGGTGGCCGGCGTCGTCACCCAGGCGCGCCCCCGTATCGAGCCGCGCTACTACATAGGCAAGGGCAAGGCAGAAGAGCTCAAATCCAGGGCCTCAGCGGCCGGGGCGGGGATGATCGTCTTCGACAGCGATCTCACCCCGGCGCAGATGCGCAACCTCGAAAAACTCACCGACCTGCGCATCCTCGACCGCAGCGCCATCATCCTCGACATCTTCTCCCAGCACGCGCGCACGCGGACCTCGCAGGTCCAGGTCGAGCTCGCCCAGCTCAACTACCTGTTGCCGCGCCTGACCCGGCAGTGGACCCACCTCTCGCGGCAGGCCGGCGGCGGCGCCATCCGCGGCATGGGAGCGGCCGGGGTGCGCGGTCCGGGCGAAACCCAGCTCGAGACCGACCGCCGTATGATCCGCCGCCGCATCGGGGCGCTGACCCGGGAGCTCGACCGCATCGACAGCCAGTTCGAGACCAGCCGCAAGGGCCGGCGCCAGGAGCTCCGGGTGGCCCTGGTCGGCTACACCAACGCCGGCAAGTCGACGTTGATGAGGGCCCTGTCCGGGGCCGACGTGCTCGTCGAGGACCAGCTCTTCGCCACCCTGGACTCGACGACGCGCTCCGTCGATCTCGAGGGCAAGCGGAAGATCCTGCTGACCGACACGGTCGGTTTCATCAGGCGGCTGCCCCACCACCTCGTCGCCTCCTTCCGCGCCACCCTTGAAGAAGCGGCCCAGGCCGACCTGCTGCTGCACGTCATCGACGCCAGCCACCCCCACTGGCGCGGGCACGCCGCCACCGTCGCCGAAGTCCTGTCGGCGCTGGGCGCCGCGGACAACCCGGTGATCGAGGTGCACAACAAGCTCGACCGGATGGGGGAGGAGGGGGACCTCTACGCCCGCTCGCTGCTCTCGGAGCCCGGCAAGGTCGCGGTATCGGCGCTCAGCGGCGAGGGGCTCGATCTGCTGAAGGAGAAGATCCGCTTCTACTGCGAGGAGCGGGAGGTCACCCTCGACCTGCGGATCCCGCAGCGGGAGGGGCGGCTCCTGTCGCAGCTGTTCGACCAGGGGCAGGTCCTCGAACGCAGCTACGATTCTGAAGAAGTGCGGGTCAGGGTGAGGCTCGACGCCGTCCGGGCGGAGCGCTGGCAGCTGGATCGGTACGCGGCGGAAGCCGGCAAAACGGGTTAGTCTGGGGGTCCATCCCGGGGCGGCTCGATGCCAGGTCCGGCGCCAGTTCCGCGTTAACTGGGCCGCCCTGATATCCCGGCAGCGCCCTGGGGTCGGGCGCTTTGGCGAAAACGATGGAACTGGTCTTCGCCCTCGTTACTCACGGGCACAGGCAGGGTCCCGAATCAGTCCTCGAGCTTCCCCTCGGCCACGGCCCTGGCGATCAGCCGCTCGGCCGCCTCCCACAGGGCGGGGGCGCCCTCGGCGATGTGGCGGTTGCGGGCAACCACCTCGGCCCGCTTCACCCCGTGGCGCCTCCAGGTCTCGCCGCCGGCGCAGTAGTTAAGCAGGATCGGCTGGAAGCGGTCCAGGGCCGCGGCGAACTTCGCCTCCGGCGTCTTCCTCTCCTCGAACTCCTCCCACAACGAGCGGTACTCCTCGGCCTGGTCCGGCGGCAGCATGCCGAACAGGCGCGCGGCAGCGGCGCGCTCCCTCTCGATCCGGTCCTCGTTTCCGCGGGTGTCGTAGGCGAAGGTGTCGCCGGCGTCGATTTCGACCACGTCGTGAAACAGCAGCATCCTGACGGCGCGCAGCAGGTCGATCTCCGCGGCGGCGTGCCCGGCGAGCAGACAGGCCATCAGCGCCAGGTGCCAGGAGTGCTCGGCGTCGTTCTCCTGTCTGCGGTCGGAAATCAGCAGGGTCTGGCGCAGGACCTGCTTGAGCTTGTCGACCTCGACGATGAACTCGATCTGCGCGGTCAGCGGGTCCGTTTTCATTCTGGGGGGGTTCTGCCTGGAGACGTTTTACGTTCAACAGCGCCTTGAATTCCCGGAGACTTGGGGTTACGTCAGACCCGGCCCATTCGAGGTGGGACGGATTCCCGAACCGCCCGACCAGCAGCCTGGCGCGCTACCCCTCGGTTTCCTGGAACTGGTCGATCAGCCCGGCGACCCGAGGATGGGCGGCCATCCCCCTTCCAGGGTGGATGATCAGGCGGTAGGAGAAAATCTCCCTGCCGCCCGCCGGGATCGTCAGGCTCTCGTCGACGCTTTCGTCCCGTTTGAAGTCGTGCGCGCCGAAGGGGTTGGCGGTGAACAGCCCGTAGCCGCGCACGTGCCAGTAGGTCGGGTGGCGGGGGTTGCTCCTGTGGTCGACGACGGTGTGCCCCCACTGCTCTCCGCTGGCCAGCGGTCCGGAGTAGTCGACCCAGGCCGCCCGCTTCCCCCAGGTGGTCTCCTCTCCTTCGCCGCTGTCGTACACGTCCCCTTCCGAGTTCTCGATGCGGCCCTTCTCCTTTGCGTCCATCGAGGTCGGCACCCGGATCGAGAACAGGCCCCCCTCCTTTGTGTCGCCGAAGGTGACGCCGCCGTGCACGGCGCGGTACTCGCTGCGCAGATCGATGACGCGCAGTTCCCCCTTCGCGCAGATCCAGAGGCTGCGGCGCTCCTCGAGGATCTTCTCCCCTTCCGGGCCGAACCAGTCGACGATGCCGTCGATGGTCGCCACGTCTCCGACGACGCCGACCACCGGCTCCCCCCGCTGCAGCATGGCTCCGTGGCCGACCCCCTCGTCCCAGACGTTGTGGCCGTTGACCAGCCCGTGGGCGACGTAGATGCTGCGGTGGTGGTAGTGGTCCTCAGTCTCCCCCTCGATCCGCTCCGTCGGGAAGCCGCGGGTCAGCCGCTGCCCGTCCGGCGTCAGGACCGGGTAGAGGTAGGGCCGGCAGAGGTAGTGGCCGTAGCGGTACTCGGTGAACAGCGAGCCGTCGATGGTGACGGCGGCCTTGCATTCTTCGGGAAGGAGCTGGATGTCGATCATGCCACCTCGGTTCGATTGTTCTTTTTAGGATTGAGGAAGAACGCGGCCCGCAGCGGTTTCAGGCGCCGCAGCAGCGCTTGTGCTTGCGGCCGCTGCCGCACGGGCAGGGGTCGTTGCGGCCGGGGGGCCTCACGGCGGCGGCGGCCTTGCGCCGGTCGCGCTCGCGCGCCCACTCCATGACGTTGGCCGCGGGCCGGCCCCGCTGCAGTTCCCGCGCCATGAACTCCATGTACGGCGCCACGTGGGCGAAGTAGATCTTGTACCCCTTGCACAGGTAGTTGAGGCCCGGCTCGCCGTCCGGCGTCCGCGTGAAGCGGTGCTTGGGGCAGCCGCCGTTGCAGGCGAAGCGGAAGTCGCACTCGCGGCAGTAGCGCGGCAGGGTGTCCCGCTTGTCGGTCCCGAACTTGCGCTGCTGCGCCCCGGCGACCATCTCGCGGATCGAGTAGTCGCGCACGTTGCCGAGGTTGTACTCGGGATACACGAAGTGGTCGCACGAGTAGAGATCGCCGTTGTGCTCGATGATCAGGGCGTTGCCGCAGGTCTCGGCGAAGATGCAGAGGCTGGCGTCCTGGCCGAGCCAGGAGCCGAGAGACACGTCGAAGATCTGCACGAAGAACCGCCCGACGTCGGCGCGCACCCACTCGTCGAAGACCCCGCACAGGAACCTGCCGTACTGCGCCGAGCCGACCGACCATTTCGTCACCTGCGCGCGGCCCTCGAAGGCAGGGTCGATCAGGGTCAGCTCGTCCTCGGTCGCGGCCTCCGCGGCGCGCTCGACGATCGGGATGAACTGCATGAAGCCGCTGCCGATGTCCTTCAGAAAACGGTACACGGCCTGGGGGTGGCCGGCGTTGTGGTTCTGCAGCACCGTCAGGGTGTTGTACTCGACCTTGTGTTTCTCGAGCACCTTGAGTCCGGCCATCACCCGGTCGAAGGTCGGTTTCTGCCCCTTGTCGACCCGGTAGCGGTCGTGCATCTCGCGCGGGCCGTCGATGGAGAGGCCGATCAGGAAGTCCTCCTGCGCGAGGAACTCCCCCCACTCGTCGTCCAGCAGGATGCCGTTGGTCTGGAAGGCGTTGGTGACCGTCTTGCCGTCGGCGTAGCGCTTCTGCAGCTCGACAGCGCGGCGGTAGAAGTCGACCCCGAGCAGGGTCGGCTCCCCGCCCTGCCAGGCGAAGTTCACCGCGGGAACGTCCTGGGCCTCGATGTACTGCTTGACGTAGAGTTCGAGCACCTCGTCGCTCATGCGCCAGTTCTTGCGCGCCTGCGGATACAGCTTCTCCTTCTCGAGATAGAAGCAGTACGTGCAGTCGATGTTGCAGACCGAGCCGGACGGCTTGGCCATCACGTGGCTGGCGGCGGGTGCTTCTGCTGTGGGGGCTTGCGTCATGCGCTCGGCGGATCGATTGCGGGAGGATGGCGGCGCGTACGATACGGCAGCCCAACCCGGGCAGCAAACGGAAACCCCGCAATCCCGCTCCGGATCCGTCTCCCGGGGCGCCAACTCGATACCCCTTCCTCATGAGAACCGTATTCGTCGGCGACGTCCACGGATGCAGCGGCGAGCTGCGCCGCCTGCTGCGGGAGATCGGCTTCGACACCGGCGTCGACCGCCTGCTGCTTACCGGGGACGCCTTCAGCCGCGGCCCCGACCCTGCCGGGGTGTGGCAGGTCATCCGCGAGACCGGGGCGGAGATGGTCCTCGGCAACCACGACGAACGGCTGCTGCGGCAGCTCGGCCTGCTGGCACAGGGACAGGAGATCGAGTACCGCAAGCCGGACCACCGGACGACGGTGGAGCAGCTGCTGCCGGTCGCCGGCGAGCTGCTTCCCTGGCTGCGGGAGGTTCCGCTCTGGATCGAGGGGGAGCAGTTCCTATTGGTCCACGCCGGCATCGACCCGGAAGCGGGGTTCGGCGGCACCACGAGGGAGCAGTTCCTCCGCATCCGCCTGTGGCCCCCCGGGCGGGGGGTCGACGGACCGCGCTGGCACCAGCACATCGAGCCGCCGGCCGGAACCATCGTCTTCGGACACGACGCCCCGGGCGGCTTGGTTCGCCTCTATCGCGAAGGGGAATCGGAAGCCGCGGGCGATCCGCCCTGCCTGCTCGGTCTCGACACCGGCTGCGTGTACGGCGGGCGCCTCAGCGCCTGGCTGCTCGAAGAGCGCCGCCTCGTGCAGGTCGACAGCGAGCGGGCCTGGTTCGGCAGGTAGGGATCAGACGCGGGCGCGACTGACCAGGTTCGCCAGCAGGTTGTCGGCCAGGGGGCTTTCCATCCGCTCCGGGTGGAACTGGACCCCGATGACGCGGCCGTCGGCTGTCTCGATCGACTCGATCAGCCCGTCCGGGCTTCGCGAGCTCACCCGCAGTCCCGCACCCACCTCGGCGAGCGCCTGAATGTGGAAGCTGTTCACCAGGGGGCGCTCCTCCCCCCCGCACAGCTCCCGCAGCCGGGTCCCCGGCTCAACCTCGATCCGGTGCTCGACCTGCTGCCCCCGGGTCCGTTTGGGCGAATGGGGCCGCGCCCGCAGCTCCTTCTCGGCGTCCCCGCAGATGGTGCCGCCGAGATGGGCGTTTATCAGCTGCATGCCGAAGCAGATGCCGAGCACCGGGCGCTCCGTCGCCAGGAACGCCTCCAGGGCCCGGCGGTCCCGCCGGGTGCGCTCGGGGGACTCCTCGGGCAGATCCTCCGGCAGCTTTCCGGTGAGCCCTTCCACGATCCCGTTCCCCCCGGTGATGACGAGGCCGTCGAGAGCGGCGACCGCCGGCTGCAGCGCCTCCTCCGGGGCGGCCGGCAGCAGCACCGGGGCGCCCCCGGCCCGGACCACGGCATCGACGTAGCGCCGGTCGACCTGCTGAACCTCGGACTCCCGGTCGAAGGAGGAGGTTATGCCGATGAGGGGGCGTGCCACCGGGAGTCAGGTGCCGGCGTGCAGGCGGGCGAAGACGATGGCGTCGTCGAGAACCGACAGCGCGGCGAAGGTGCGGACGTCGGTGCGGCCCGGGTCGAGGTTGGCGATCGCTTTCGCGAAGAACTCCTCCTGGCGCTCGTTGCCCGGCGAGTACTCCGACAGGCGCTCGTTGTGCGCGGCGATTTCCGCCTCGCCCAGGTCGAGACGGCTGCCGAGCCAGGCGGCGAACCCCTCGTCGGTGGGGTGCTCTTTCGCGGCGGGGACCACCTCCTCCTGGGTGAGGCCGAGAAGCTCCATAACCCAGCGGTCGAACCCGGAGTCGTCGC
>JAPOZF010000643.1:6093-7463 GCA_026706165.1 Gemmatimonadota bacterium | reverse complement strand
CCGCCATCAGAATCTTGGGGTCTCCCCGCCCGAGGAACTCCCCCGGAGCTCCCAGCAGCCAGACAAGGCCCATGGCAAGCCCCGCCGAAAACAGGAAGAAGCCGTATCCCACCGCGTAGTCCGTGATCCTGCCGGCGGTGTCCAGAGCCGGCAGATAGCGATTGAGACGGCCCCGTTTCAGCTGCCGGGACTGGACGAGGTAGATCGCCGCGGTGCAGAATGCGAGGGCGAAGCCGGCGTCCCCCAGCAGGGTGACGAGGACGTGCACACCGAGCCAGGGAAAGCGCACGAGCATCGACTCGGCGCCGTCCAGCTGAACCGGCATCAGCAGCGGGTAGAGCAGCCCGAGAAACGCCAGCGGCGCCAGCAGCAGGCCGAGGTGGCGAATGCGCGTGAACTGCTCGACGGCCATTCCGGCTCCCACGAAGGGAACGATCAGCAGGGAAATCACCAGCAGCATGCTGGAAAAGGGGGGCTGTCCCGAAAGCAGCAGGTGCAGGATCACCCCCCCGGCGTGGACGGCCACCCCCGCCAGCAGGACATTTCGCCCCCAGCGGTCGAGCTGCGGCTTGTTGAAGAACAGCCGCACGTGATACAGGAAGGCCGCCGCCAGGTAGCAGCACAGCGACACCCCGAGAAAAACGAGACAGGCGGCGGTCACCGGTCTTTCTCTCCGCCGGCGTCGTCCCCTTCGAGGCGGTCGAGCCCGAACAGCCGCCGCACCGTTTCCAGACGGACGTGCCCGTCTTCCTCCCCGGCGAGGTTGCGAATCTCCACGAGGGGGTGGTGAAGCAGCTTGTTGGCGTACCCTCGCAGCGCCGCTTCCAAGGTTTCGCGGTCCTCGTCGGACAGGTGGGAGAGCCTGGCCATCCAGCGGTCGAGCTCCTGGCGGCGCAGGTCGTCGGCGTGGCGCCGCAGCGACTTGACCAGGGGGCCGGTTTCGAGGGCGTTGAGCCAGTGCACGAATTCGCGGTGCTCGCTGTCGATGACTTCCTGCACCTGGAAGATCTCCCGCTCGCGCTCGCTGCGGTTGGCCTCTACGACCCCCTCGAGGTCGTCGATGTCGAACAGGAACAGGTTGTCGACGTCGCGCACGGCCGGATCGACGTCGCGCGGCACGGCGATGTCGATCAGGAACAGCGGCCGCCCGCGGCGGCGGTGCATCGCCTCGTGGATCATCTCCGGGGTGATGACGAAACCGGGAGCGGCGGTCGAGGAGATGACGATGTCGACCTGCTCGAGGCGGGCGCCGACCTCGGCGAACGGAACCGCCTCGCCGCCGAAGCGGCCCGAGAGCTCCCGGGCCCGCTCGAAGGTCCTGTTGGCGACCAGGAAACGCTCGATGCCGCTGGCGACGAGGTAGCGGACGG
>JAPOZF010000643.1:0-6083 GCA_026706165.1 Gemmatimonadota bacterium | reverse complement strand
AGCGGACGGTGAGCTCGATCATCTCTCCCGCTCCGAGGAGCAGCGCCGAGCGGCCTTCGAGGCGGTCGAAGATCTGCCCCGCCAGCTCGACCGCGGCGCTGCTGACCGACAGGCGGCCCCGGCCGATGTCGGTCTCGCTGCGCGCCCGCTTCCCCGCCCTGAGGGCGCGCTGAAACACCTCGTTGATGAAGCGCCGCGCCGTCCGCGTCCGTTGCGCCCGCTCCAGGGCCTCGCGCACCTGCCCGAGAATCTGCGACTCCCCGGTGACCAGGGAGTCGATGCCGCAGGCGACCCGGAACAGGTGCATGGCGGCGTCGGCGTCGGCGAACTCGTAGAGACAGGGTGAAAGCGCCGCCAGGTCGACGTCCTGCTCGCTCGACAGATAGCGGCGCACACCGTCGAGGCCGTGAAGGTCGCCGCTGACCGCGTAGATCTCGGAGCGGTTGCAGGTGCACAGCACCGCCGCCTCCTCGACGCCGTAGCCGCCGACGAGCCGCTGCATCACCTCGGTCTGGGCCTCGGGGGAAAAAGCGAGCTGTTCGCGCGTCTCCACCGGGGCGGTGGCGTGGTTGAGTCCGAGGGTCAGCAGGTGCATGGGATAGGAGGTATGTTTTTTCGGCAGGGTTGCCTGCGGCATCGTTAAAAAGTCGCCGTGACGGCGGGGTCGGGCAATTCCCCGTATGCCCCGCAGGGCGGCCGCCCGGCAAAGAGCCGAAGCCGCTGTCAGCCTGACTCTTCGGTCCTGGAAACGAACGCTCGAGAGGTCGCGGATCCATGCATGGGAAGCAGTGGGCGGTAATGCTGTCTGCCGCGGCGGGGATTCTCGTTCCCGACGCGGCCGGGGCCGGCGCCTGGACCCTCCCCGCCGGCAGCGCCTGGGGCAAGATCACCTGGTTCCGGCAGCACGCCCGGGAGTGGTACATCAACGCCCCGGAGTTCACGGGAACAATGCACGAGGCGGGGAGCCGGCGGCCGTACCGCTTCAACGGCGAGTACGACTCGAGGGCGGTGTTCGTCGAGGGATATCTCGGCGCCAGCGACCGTCTCGACCTCGGCCTGCAGGTGCCCTGGTTCGACCAGCAGTTCGACGACGACACGCACCTCGATCCGGTGGGAGACAGCGGTTTCAGCGACCTGCGGCTGCTGGCGAAGTGGCGGGCGCTTCAGGCCCCGGCCGTCGTAACTGTGAAGGCCGCCGTCAAGATGCCGACGGGGGAGTTCCGCAACGAGGACGGCCTGATACCGGTCGGCGAAGGCCAGTGGGACTTCGACTTCATCCTGCAGGCGGGCCGTTCCTTCTGGCCGCTGCCGCTGTACGCGAACGCCGACGTCGGCTACCGGGTGCGTACCGAAAACGAGGAGATCCTCCGCGATCCCGGGGACGAGTGGATGATCGACCTCGAAGCCGGAGGAAAGGCCGGGAGCCGGATCGGCCTGGCGCTCAAGCTGCAGGTGCTGCGCGGTCTAACCGGTACGGACTTCGGCTTTCCCAGCAGGACACAGGTGAAGCGGATCACCTACCTGGCGCCGGCGCTGTCCCTTTCGCTGCCCGGGAACTCCCTCCTCGAGCTGGCGGTCCGCCAGAGCCTCGGGGGCAGAAACTTTCCCGCCGGCCGCCAGTTCGCGCTCGGGCTCTCGACCAGCGTCGAGGCGTGGAACCGATAACGAATTGCGGGACTTTGAGTTGCGAGGATTTGCATCGATGTGGGAAGGGGCTGGTTAAAAGCGGTTGACTCTGTTTTTCCGCCCTGTGTATATTGGGGAATACACAAACGGGAACGAGGGCCGTTTCCGTTCTGGCATCCCGCCGAAAGGCCGGTTTTTCAACTCGTGACGCTGCGCCGGCCGACCTGAACGAGCACGGGTTCGAGGCACCGTAAACCGCCAACGGCCCGGAGCCGAGAAGAAAGGAGGTGGTCTGTGAGTAGTAGTATACCCTTAAGGAGGTCGACCACCTGACCTTCGATTCACCAGGTGGTCGACCACCTGGACGGAACCGGCCTTACCCGCCGGTTCCCGAGGTATCCCGGGCGCGTCGCAGCGGCGCGTCCGGTTTTTTTTTTGCTGCGGGTTGTCAGACCTGGGGCAGACCGGCCTCTCCCAGGCGGCGGTTCGCCTCATCGAGGCGGCGCGACAGCTCGGTCACGCTGGCCTCGAGCTCGCCGATGCGGTCCTCCTGGAGATCCTGCACGGTGAAACCGGTCTCGAGTATGGGAGAGTAGTCGAGGAGTTGGTCCACGACCTGAACCTGGAACTTGTAGGTGCCCGGCTCGAGGTAGGTGTACTCGGCCCGGCGCCGGTACGTGGTGCGCCAGGCCTCGTCGCGGCCGATGAGGCGGTGGCGGTACACCAGGCCGCTGTGACGGGTGTGCGCGCTTTCCCCGTCGAACTCGAAGGCAACGAGGTCGGCCGACGTCGGCAGCACGAGGTTGTCGAACTGCTCGTAGCGCCGGTCGGCGGTGACCGCGATCAGCTTCACCGCCGGGGGATCCGGCTCCGGCGGACGGTAGCGCGACACCCCGCCGTCGGTGGCGAACCAGAGATCCCCCAGCTCGTCCTCGTAGATCCACCAGACGGCGTCGCCGGAAAGACCGTCCTCGTGATCGAGGGTCTGGAAGGTCTCCCCGTCGAAGCAGCAGACGCCGGCGTTCAGGGTCCCGAACCAGAGGATGTCGCGGCTGTCCTGGAAGGCCGCCGTCACCCAGCTTCCGGGGAGTCCGTCCTGGGCGGTGTACCCCGTCCACCCGACGCCGTCGAAATGGGCCAGGCCGCGGTCGGTGGCGACCCACATGTCTCCTTCGCGATCCTGCAGAATCGACTCGACCCAGTTCCCGGGCAGCCCGTCCCCGGTATCGTAGGTCTGCCACCGGGATCCGTCGCAGGTCGAGACCCCTCCGGCAGTGCCGATCCAGTGGCGGTTGTCGCGGTCCTGGGTGATCCACTTGACGCGGTTGTCGGCGAGACCGTCGGCAACTGTGATATGGGTCCAGTCGGTGCCGTCCAGGCAGGCGATCCCCTCCCCGGTTTCCGACACGTCCGATCCGAACCAGAGCCTGCCCTGCCTGTCCTGGTACCCCGAAATCACGCTGTTGCTGGGCAACCCGTCCTCCTGCGTGAACGACATCCAGCTGTCGCCGTGGAACCGGGTAACCCCGCTGCGGTGAGATCCGAACCAGATCCCTCCCTCGCTGTCCTCGAACAGGGCCCAGCAGCGATCGATCGGCAGCCCGGTCTCCGGTTCGAAGTCGTGCCACTGGTTGCCGTCGAACAGGGTGGTGCCGGCGTGGGCGGTCGTAAACCAGAACCGCTTCCGGCTGTCGCGCAGGATACAGGTGACGAGGTCGCCGGAAACGAGGTTCGCGGTGGTGTATGTCGTCCAGCGGCCCTCGGAGGATTCGTCGACATCGACGGGGCGCCCCTCCACCCCGACGGCGCGGTAGCTGTGGAAAGTGCAGGAAATCGCCGCCCCGAGATCCCCCCCGATGTCGTCGAGCGCCGCGGTCCAGTCCGCGTCTCCTTCAAGATCGCGGCGGACCCGCGCTACCTCACGGGTCCCACCGAGAGAGAAAAGCCGGTGAAAGATCCCGGAAACGGTGGGGCGGCCGAGATCCGCTGCCGGGGTGAGACCGCGGTCCTTCAACCGCGGCAGCAGCCTGCTCTCGAAGGCGCTCTCGAACTCGGACATGCGCTCCGGGGGAAGGCGAAAACAGAGGCGCCCCAGCGCCGGGAAGTGTTCATTCATCGAAAAACCCTGGGCCAGAATGTCAGTGCTGTATGGGACTCGTTCAAGTTTCACCCCCCTGCCTATATTCATCGACGCCGCCCGGGCAACGGTCCAAAACGACGCACAGCCCGGGTCCGGGGCGGCGCGCCTCCCGCTGCTTTCGCAGCGATCGAGACTGGCGAAAAATGACACGCATACTGATCCCGCTGCTGCTGCTCGCCGGTTTCTCCCCGGCCGGTCCGCAGCCTGGAGAGGACGGGGGTGAGGGCTTCGACCCGGAGCGCTTCCGCCAGCGGGTGCGGAACGCCCTCAACCTGACGGAGACCCAGGAAACCGGCCTGCGGAATCTGCGCTCCGCCCTCGAGCGTGAGGTGGAGTCGGTGAGACGGCTGGTCGACGCAGGAGTGCTTTCCCCTGAACAGGGGCGGGAACGGTTTCGCCGGGCGCTTGGGGCGCATACCGCCGAACGGGACCGCATTCTGTCGGAGGACCAGCGCCTGTTCCTGGCTCGGGCCCGGGAGTTCATCGAGGAGCGCATGATCCCCGCTCCCCCGGGCGGGATGAAGCCGGGTTACCTGATCGACGCCCTGGAGCTCACCGAAGAGCAGCAGCGCCGCTGGCTCGACCTCCTGCAGCGGCAGCGGGCCCGCTACGCCGCCGAGGAGGAGGAATCCGGTTTCGCAGACGCCGTCGGCCTGCTCGAGGAACACCGGAGGGCCTTCGAAGCCATGCTGACGGTCGAGCAGCGGCTGGAGCTTGAAAGGATTCGCGCCGGCTGGCACGGCGAGGCGGATGCGGCCGATACCACCGCGGTCGACACGGTGGAGGTCGACGATCCCCCCATTGCCGGCGATGAGGAGAGCTGGGACGAAGATTACGAGACGGCCGGAGACCGGGGGGGCGACTGACGCCTCCCCGAGCCGGCACCGGAAGCCGCTTCTTCTCATGGAGCGGCTTTTTCATTTCCCGCGGGACATGGGACGACAGGAGGCCCCCTCATGGCACTGATACCCTGGATCCGGATCGGCCAGCCGCTGGAAGCGGTGATGGAGGATTACCAGCGCGTCTTCGACGCCTGGGAAGCGGGCGGCATCCGCGGCCTGGTCTTCGGGCGCCTGCTGTTCGCCGACGACGACGGGAACTTCACGGTCCCCGCATTCGAGAGCAGCCTCGAGCCGTACCGCGCGCGCGGGCTCGATGTCTCCCGCCGCGACGTCGCATGCGACCCGGGAAAGGAACGCCTCCTGCACGCGATGCTCGAGGATGCAAGGCGCCGCGGCTGGGGGGTGATGATCTTCTGCCCGGGCTTCGGAACCGCCGAGGCGGCCGCCCTGCCCCCGGCCGAGGACCCCTACCGCGCCCGCATGCACGGGGCGGTCTGGGAGGACGTGTTCGCCGCCTTTCCGGAAGCGGACGGCGGCATCATGGACGGCTGGACGGAATCGGCGTACGAGCTCGTCTACCACCACGGCAACGCCGTGTTCCGCGAGATGAACGAGTCGCAGAAGGAAGCGGCCGAGGTGCGCGGCTACGATTCAGCGCGTCTCGAGCGCGGCCGCCGGCACCTGCACCGGCGCTTCCGCAGCTTCACCCGGTCCCAGGTCCGCTACTGCGCCGACGGCGGGGTCCTGTCGGGGATGAACCTGTTCGACATCGACGAGGACGCCCTCTACTGGCTGCGCTGGCGCCGCGAGGACGGCCTTCGCGAGGGCCGGGCGTTCCGCGAGGAGCTCGACGGCATGCCGCGCAAGCTGTTGCTCGGAAACGGTCCGCGCTCGGCGATGTTCTCGGGGATGACCGCCCTCGACTTCCACGCCTGGGACGGGATCGTCGACATCCTGCTGGTGAAGCACTACTTCTGGCACCGCGGCTTCGACGGCATGTACGGGACCGTCGCGCGCTGGATCAGGCAGATCGCCGAATGGAATCCGGAGCTGGCCGAGGAGGACTGCTGGACCGTCCTGCGCGCCTGGATGGGGATCGAGCTGCCCGAGGTGGAGAGCCTCGCCGACCTCGAACTCGGGTTTCCCCAGGCCTTCTTCGACGAGGTGGTGCAGCGGGAAACCCGGCGCGCCCTCGCCGCGGTCGAGGACCCCGGAAAAATCATGCCCTGGGTGGACACCGGGCGCATGCCGCACGCCGGAGATCCGATGACCGCCGGCGACCTGCAGCGCATTCTCGCCGCCTCGGAGGAAGCCGGGCTGAAGCGCTTTCTCTTCCACAACCACGGCCACCTTACCGCCGCCGAATGGGTGGTCATCTCGCGAATGTGCGGCCGTGAGTGGGACGAAAACCCCGGCGGCTACTGGCCCCCGGCGACACCGAAACCCTCCTGGTTCCGATAGGAGCAGCCCCGATG
>JAPOZF010000285.1 GCA_026706165.1 Gemmatimonadota bacterium | reverse complement strand
AACCAGAGTCTATCCTGCTGGCTACCAGACGGAACACAAGATATTGTGGAAACGCTTCGAATATACAGCCCTTGATTCTGGCGTGTCAAGGAATTTCAAGGGACTCGGGATCGAGCTTCCGAGGGGTTCGAGGAGGCTCGGAAAACGCCGGATTCAACCGGGGTGATGCCTGACGGGGCCGCAATTTCTGTTTTCGCGGGCAGGGCAGGCGTCGTTGCGGCCCCGCCGCGTACCGGCCGGAGGGATGCCGCCTTCTCAGGGGGCCGGTGAGAGCTGCTCCAACTCGCGGACGAAATCGCTCCTGTCCCTGAATTGCCGATAGACCGACGCAAACCGGACATAAGCCACTTCGTTCAACCTGCGCAACGCCTCCATGACCAACTCACCAACCTGAATGCTTGGAACCTCTTTCTCGGCAAGGTTTCCCAACTCGCTTTCGACCTGGTCGACGAGCTCTTCGATCTGATCGCTGGAGACAGGTGTCTTGTAGCAGGCGAGTTGGATTTTTCCGAGGAGTTTGCCACGGTCGAACGGTTCCCGACTGCCGTCGCGTTTGATGATGGTCAGCGGTGCGTGTTCGATGTATTCGTAGGTCGTGAACCGCTGATTGCAGTTGACGCATTCCCGGCGTCTGCGGATGGCCTGGCCATCCCGGCACGACCTCGAGTCGACCACGCGGTCGTCCTGGTGATCGCAAAACGGGCAACGCATGTGCAACCTCCCGAACACCTCGTTGGGGTGGGCGAGGTGTCGTCATTCGGGGATGTGTGTCCCTACTGGCGGGGAGATGCTTGGAGGGATCCCGGTGGTTTCGAAAGTCGATGCATCAAGAGCACCTCCGAGATAAAAATACTACATGGCAGCAGTGGTCGCGTGGTCAGGTGCTGCCAAAGGCTCAATTGAGACGGAATTTGAACGGGAGACTGACCCAGACCTTGACTGGTTTGTCGTTCTGGAGGGCAGGTGTAAACTCAGTCTTCAAGGCGGCCGCCTTGGCAGCTTCGTGGAAGATTTCGTTGCCGACTACCTGCCCGATCGCCTCGACTTTTCCGTCCTTACCGATCAGGACGGTAACTGTTACCGAGCCCTCGATGCCGGCCTTTCGGGCAATCACGGGATATTCGGGTTCAACCTGCTTCTTGCGCTTCGGTTTTTTCTCGACCTTCCAAAGGTCGACGATCTCCTCTTCCTCTTCTTCAACCTCTATGGTGGGAAGCTCCTCGAATTCGGGCGGCGGGGGCAAATCGTCGAAAAGATCGAGTTCGGTAGTTTCGATAGTAACGTCGTCAGGAATGTCTTCGCTGTCGGTGGGAATCGGGACGACCGGTCGTGGCGGGGGTGGCGGACGCCGCTCCTGGCGAGTTTCTGGTATCTGCTCCAATTCAATAATTACCGGGGCTTGTGGCTTTTCGTAAGCTTCGACGTCAAACGACGGAAAGATGATGAACAGCAGCACGTGGGCTGCGGTGGAGGCGGCAACCGAAAGCCAGAAGGCCTTGCGGTAGGTGTGCCGTAGATCCGCTTCCGGTGCCTTCCGGCGCGGCATTTTCCAAGGCCGCTGGGGGATGCCGGCGCTGGTCATGGTTGCGGCTGCTTCTCCCGGTCGGTGGCGAAATTGACGCGTAGCGCTTCAACCCTGCGCAGCTCCTGAAGGACATCGGAAATGACACCGAACTCGGCCTCGCCGTCTCCTTTAATGGAAATGATCAGCCGGGGATTCGCCATCAATTTGGAGTGGATGAGCTGCCCCACATGTTCGAGAAGAACCGTTTGGTCGTCGATATTGACGGAACCCGTCTTGCTCACCCAAACACTTGTTACGTGCCTTCGCATCTCGAGTTTTTCGACACTTTGAGCGTCAGGCAGTTCGACCGGGATGCCGCGGTAGCGGACGAACACCGTCGAAACCATGAAGAAGACCAGCAACAGAAAAGAGATGTCCGCCATGGAAGCAGTCGGGATCACGCTTGCGACCTTGGCTTTGCGGTTGAACTTCACTGTTCCGGCTCCGCGATCGAGATGCGGGTGGCACCGGCCAGCTTGAGTTCGTCGAGGACGTCGACAAACATTCGATACGTGGCACCACGTTCCGCTTTGAGCGAAATGATCAACTTGTCGTTTGCGGCGAGTCGGCTCTGAATCTGGCTTCGGAGATCACCAAACGAGACCAGGGTCAGGTCTTCGTTTTCGAAGAAAGCGATTTCGTCCCGCTCGTTGATCCAGACGTTGCAGATGTTTTTCTGCTTGATCTCCTTGCTCTCGCCCAACGGCGGCAGATGCAGCGACAACCCCTTGTCCTGATTCATCGTCGTCGTCACAAGAAAGAAGACGATGAGGAGAAAGGCGATATCCGCCATCGAGGCGGTAGGTATCTCCGGGGGGACTCTGTGTCCTCGTTTCCAGTTCATCCGTGCGGCCCGTCGTTGAACGGTATCATCGCCATCTATTGAGCGGCGTCAGTCCCCTGCCCGGTCTCCGCCAGCAGATCGATGAATCCAGCCGTGTGCTCCTGCATGTCGGCGATGATGCGGTCGATCCTGGAAGCGAAAAAGTTGTGAAGGAACTGGATGATGATACCGACGATGAGACCGGACGCCGTAGTGATGAGCGCCTCCGAGATTCCGCCGGCGACCATCGACGGTTCGACATCCCCGGCCCTCTCGATGGCCTGAAACGCGGAGATCATCCCGCTGACGGTCCCGAGGAAGCCGATCATGGGGGCCAGGTTGGCAACCGTGGAGAGCCAGACCATTCCTCGTTCGAGAAAGGCCATCTCCACTGCCCCGGCATTGTCGATCGCTTTTTCAACGTGATCGATGCCGCGGTGCATGCGCAACAGGCCGGCGTGTATGACCGAGGCGACGGGGCCCCGCGTTTCCGAGCAGATCCGCGCCGCCTCGTCGGGCCCTCCGGACCGCAGCGCATCCTCAAGGCTCTGGAAGAACGAGTTTGCGTCGATACCTGCCCGGGTCAGGTTGATCATTCTTTCGATGGCGATGGCGATCCCCAGCACCAGAAGCACCACCAGTGGATACATCGCCCACCCACCATCCTGAAATAGGTCCCACATAATCTCTCCTCAGCTTGGTGGGGCCGGCGTTGGCCCCGTTTGGGGGCTGTTCAGCCGCCCGTTTGGTCTTCTTCGTCACCTCCGACGAATTCCCGTTTCAGTTTCTCTTCTTCAGTTTCACGCGGTCGCAGCTGCCAGATGCGCTGTTGCGCGATTTTTTCCCACTCGGGATCCTGTCGCGACCGTTCGAAAGCGGCAATCGCTGCATCTTCGTCTCCCTGCAATACCAACAGCTCTCCCTGAAGAAGCTGCAGGTGGCCGTGCTTCCCGTTGACCGCCAGGCCCCGGCGCAGCCAGGTCGAGGCAGCTTTCAGGTCCTTTACCCTCAGGTGGAGCTCCACCAGTGTAGCCAATGGCCCCAGATCATGCGGTTGGGCCTCGACCATTCCCTCGAGCCCTTCCAACTGCTGGGGTAGATCGCCGGCTTCGGCAGCGACCGCAGCCATGCGGTCGAAGTAGGAGTAACTGCTGAGCGAGTCGAGGCGCACAAGCTTTCTGAGCGTCTCGTAAGCCCCGGGGCGATCACCGCTGCCGGTTTGCAACTCCAGCCTGCGGTTGAGGATTTCTACGGTGGAAGGCCCCGACTCCGATGCCGGGGACGACAAGGCGCGCAAACTCCAGGAAAGAGCCTGCTCCGTGTCGCCATTGGCTTCGTGCATCTGGGAGAGCAGGTCGAAGACCTGGCGCGCGTCGGTGCCGCTGCTGGCGGCAAGCCCCTCGTAGTGAGATATGGCGGCCTTGTGGTTTCCCTGAATGCGATGGAGGTCGGCGATCTCGCGCCTGAACTGGCGGTACTTGGAGACAGAAGGCTTGAGGCTGAGAACGGGCTCCAGGAAAACCCAGGCCGAATCGGCATCTTCCTGGCGCAGGTACAGTTGCGTCAACAGCACATTGCTGTTGACGTGCAGGGAGTCGAGAGAAACACAGATGAGCAGGTGGCGTTTTGCCGCCGCGGTGTCTCCCTTGTTAGCGAGCAGGCTGCCGCTGAAATAGTGGGCTTTGAGGTCGTCGGGCTTGTAGCGAATCACCTGCCCGTAGTACCCCAGCGCCTCGTCGGTCTGTTTCTTTTCGCGGGCGGTCTTGGCGAGAAATCGATATTTCCGAAGACTATCCGCGGTTGCAGGTTCGTCGGTCTCTGCCCGGGTACCGGGCGCGGACAGCCCCAAGGCGATCAGGGCAAGAGGGATCGCCCGTGAAACGGACAGGGGAACCATTGGAAGCCTGCGCAGTATTCCTGCGAAAGCTTTGCGTGCCGGCGAATTCATTTTGGATGAGGAATATATCGCCGCTCTATGGAGCAGTAAACGGGCAAAATGTTACGATTGAACGACTTCGGTTGTCAAATCCGGTATCCCCCTCCAGGCTCGCCGACCAGGGAGACCGCAGCCCATACCAAGCGCATCAGAAGGTCGCCCAGGATCAGCCCCATGAAGAACGGACGCAGGCGGCGGTACTGCGCGGCTCCCCCGTATCGGACTACGAGCAATTTAATTGCCCAACCGACCAGCGCCGACCCCCAGATCAGGTAACCGATTCCGGTTCCGTAGACGAACCCGGCGGGGTGAAACGGAAGTTGCGTGAACAGGACGCGCAGGAATGAGAGAACCGCCGTTACGGCGAATCCCACGGCCACCGCGCCCATCCTGATCAGGTCGGGACCGGCCGGGCGCGTTCCTGCCTCGTAGTACAGGTAGTGGTAGTAGCGTCCGAGGCGTGCGGCCGGCCGGGCACCGCCGTGGCGGTCGAGGGAAAAAATCCCGGGGTCGTACACCAGTTCCAGCATCGACCAGAAACCGCAGACAAGGCCCGCGAGTATTCCGACCGCCACTGCTGCACCGACCTGGCTGGCGCCGGAACCCAGGGACCCGGCCATCTTCCAACCTTCGACATGCAGCATCGTCACCGCGGCGATCCCCGAGTAGCTCAGGAGGTTGAGAAACGCAAAAGCGACGTACTCGGAGGGGCTGAAAACACCGGGCCCGGTCCCCCAGGCGAAGAAGAGAAGGTTGGGCACGAGAAAGTAGACGCTGATTACCGGCAGACCGGCGTCCAGGCGCAGGCGAGCCATTCCGATGGCCGTCAGCAGCAACAGGAGGACGAAAATCGTCCCCAGCGGCAGCGAGAGGCCGGCCGCCTTCCCCCAGGCAAGAAGGCCGGCGCTTCCTGCCGACAGACAGAAAAAACCCCAGCGCTCCCTTCCCCGGCTGCACAGCGCCCGCCGCCAGGCATCCGCAAGCGCCTTGCGCGCCGCCCACAGGCTCAGTACGGCGAGGCAGAGCAGGCCGCCCCGGGCCTGGGAATGCAGGTGAGGTGTGAAGTTGGGCCATTCCCGCCACTGTCCACCGAGCCCGATGAAAACCCCGTGGTCGCCGCTGCGTCCGATCAGCTCCGCGGCGAGGAGTTGGGCCCGGGTCAGCAGATAAAAAAACCAGGTGCTGAAAGCGACTTCGACCGACAGCAGATAGGCGATCCCGACCAGGAACGGGGTAACGGTGAATTCGAAGCGGGAGGTGAACGGAGCAAGGGCCGCCCACGGCTTGTCAGTCAGCACATCCGCCAGGTTGAAGGACAGCGGGATTTCCGCCGGGAAAAGGTGGTAGTGGTGGAGTCCGTTCAGCCCGTAGATCAGGGCCGGCACCGCCATGCCGGCCCCGAGGGCCTTGCTGCGCAGCAGTTCCCGACCGTTGAGGGCGAGAGTTACGGGTACTTCGGCCAGTGGGAGCCGCAGCCGTTCCTCCTCGAGCCAGCGCTTGCGCAGAAGGGTCATGCACCCACACATGGCGACCAGGAAGGCGATGGCGAGCGCCGCCCATGCCATCAGCGGCAGCGCCCAGGCTGCCCAGGGAACCTCGGCGCGGCCCTCAAAGAACCCCTCGACCGCGTCGCTGCCTTCCCGGCCGGGCACCATCCAGTCCGGGATCAGTTTGAGAAAGGGATAGTAGCCGCCGGAAGGGTCGCTGAACTGGAAAAACCCGGTGACAAGGCCGGGAAGCAGGTACTGGGTGTACCCGCCGGCCGCCAGGGGCAGGCCGACCGCGGTCATCAGGTAACATCCGAGCAGCTCGCCCTCCTTGAACTGGAGCCAGCCGGCCCCGAGGCGGCGCAGGAGAACGAGGAGCAGCAACAGGGCAATCGGCAGGGCCGGCAGCGGTCCATGAGTGAGAGAAGGTCCCCCGTATACGAGGTCTACTCGCTGAATCGACCAGGAGCCGAGGAAGATGGCGGCGACAGCCAGAGCGACGGAACGGGTTGTTACCGACATCCGGTTATTCAGTATGGCAGCTGGGCTACGGAGCGGGCGATCAGGACGACGGCGACGGCGGCCATGCCTATCAGACCGTTGCCGCAGGCGAAGCCGGCCAGCAAAACCGGCGCCCAGCGGCGCCAGCGCTCCCTCCCGAAGCGGCGCTCGAAGTAGTAGCGGCCCAGGCATGCCCCCAGCATTTCCGGGATGAGCAGATGCGGCATCGATTGCAGGCCGCGGATGAATCCGTATACCAGGGCGAGAGGGAACCCCCACACGCTGGCGGCGATGAGGGCGATCCCGGAGAGGGAGAAGGCCCCTGCGACCCATCCGGAATGCACGACATCCCGCAGCTCGAGACCTCCTTCGGTGGTAAAGGAGAACCACAGAAACTGCCGCATCGCGAACAGGTGCCAGTACTTCTGGGCAAAAGGAAAGACGACCGACGGAATCGGCTGCAGTTTCCAGATCAGGGCCCAGAACAGGAAGCCGCACCCCAGCGCCACCGGGAGAATCAGCAGTTCCGCCTTGAGGATGCTGGTGAACCGGGTCCCGGTCAGTTCCACCTCGCGGAACAGCTGGGCCCGCCGTCCGTGATCGCTGTAGGGGATTGGCGCGAACCAGATGTCGACCCCTCGATAGCCGCTGAGCAGAAAGGCTCCCTCGCGCACGAGGGGAATCCCGGCGGTCTGTCCTGTAAGCCCGATCATGCGGGCGTTGACGTAGGAAATCAGGGGGGTCAGCAGGAAGGCGAAGGCGAGCAGGAAAAGCAGGGGAAAGCTGTCATCGGCAAGCAGTTGCCGGCACAACAGGACGTACCCGGAGGCTGCAAGCACGTAAGCGACCGCCGCGGCCCACAGGGGAAAGTCCCCCCTTCCCCGAGGCGGCCGCGCGCCCTCCCCAGTTCCTTTGCCCTTGCGGCCGAACGAGGTCGCTGCCTGGGCGATTCCCGCTGCGGCCACCGCGGCCCCGGTGCCGATATACACACTCAGCCAGACGTCGAGATCGTTGGAGAAGTGCGTCGCGATTGCATCCATCCCGGGCTGCCAGCGTTCCAGCAGACCCGCCTGGTGCAGGATCGGGTTGGCGGCCGTCTGAAAGGCCGCAGCGGCGAACGACCCGGCGACAACCCAGAAGGGGAGGACGAATCCCGCG
>JAPOZF010000344.1 GCA_026706165.1 Gemmatimonadota bacterium | reverse complement strand
GAGCGGCCGTGCCCTTCGTGCCCGGGCTGTGCGCCCGGGGAGCGCCCCGAGGATCGGCGCTTGGAGGCGCCGGTGCGCAGCGACGAGGAAGCGTCCGATGGCGACGAGCCGGCGCCCCGGCGGGAGCGTCCCTTGCGGCGGGCCAGTTCCTGCTCCAGCTCAAAACTCGCCGGCGAGCTTTTCAAGTGTGTCCATGTCGCGGCGGACCATCTTTCTGGCGCATTCGGGGCAGCAATGATCCAGGCTGCCCCCGTTGCGGACTTTGAGTCGCTTGTCTCCGTCCTGAATGCGATGTCGGCTACCGGCTTTGCAGTAGTGACTGCGCTGAGCTACGTCCACCTTGGTTGGGATGCGAAGGGATCTTTTTTTACCATCGAAGACCTCCCGTTGAATGCATGCCTGTTCAATACAACGGGAAACACCCGAATCAGGGCCGGGGCTGAGAAGGATCTGGGGGCCCGGCCCACTCCGGGGAAATGCGCGTGGTCCGCACTCTCGTGAAAAGACTGCGCATCAAGCTCAACGACAACGCGGCCAACCCCACCTGCTTGTTCGTCGAGCGCCGCGTCGGCTGCCACATGCCTGAAAGCCAGGAACCGGGACAGGATCCGGGATAAACCGCGGCCCTTTGCGGGAGGGTTCGTCCATTCCACCCTCCCCCTTTCGATTCGGGGTTCCCTGCTCTTGAATAATGTTATGTAGTCAGGCTCCGGCTCGAAGGGGCACGCGCGGTCGGGCAGAAGGTCCAAAAGACCACGCTCCTTTTGAAGGAGTGAGCCCGCGTCAGGATCGGGAAGGCATTCTATTGTTCATTAACAAAAAAGCCGCCTCCGTGAAGGGAGCGGCTTCAAGGATAACCAAATTTCTTTTATATTGGCGGATGGGAATACTAACTTTATCATGTGTAATTAACACATATATAAACCAAAGTAAACCTGTATATTCATTTTTTAAAGTATCGTAACATCAGCATCCTGAAGTATTTCCCCGGTGGACGCCGCCGTCCGCCCCTTCCAGGCGCAGCCTCGGTATTCGGGGGTTGCGCTTCTTTTTGGTATTTCAGAGTCCTGTGGGGGTGCTGGGCCGCCGCCCCTCACACTTCCGAGTCCTTCACCTCCTCCCAGACGCGGTCCATCTCCTCGAGCGAGGCATCCTCGAGCTCGCGGCCGGCGTCACGGAAGCGCTCCTCGACGGTGCGGAACCTGCGCTCGAACTTCGCGACCGCCCGCCGCAGCGCTTCCTCGGGACAGAGGTGCAGGAAGCGCCCGACGTTGACAAGTGCGAACAGCAGGTCCCCCATCTCTTCCTCCACGAGGCTGCCCTCGCCCTGGCCGGCTTTTGATCCGACGGCAGCCGGGATCCTCTCCTTCGCCGCCAGTTCCCGGCGCAACTCCTCGAACTCTTCGGCGACCTTGTCGAGTGCACCCCCGGCATGTTCCCAGTCGAACCCCGTCTTCGAGGCCTTCTCCTGGATCCGCTGCGCGCGCAGCAGCGCCGGAAGCTCTGCGGGCACGCCGTCGAGCGCCGAAACAGGATGCTCGCGGCTCACCTTCCGCTCCGCTCTCTTGATCCGCTCCCAGTTGGTGACGACCTCGTCCGCGTCCTCGACCTCGGTGCTGCCGAATACGTGCGGGTGGCGGCGAACCAGCTTGTCGACGATCGCCGCGGCGACATCGTCGATCGTGAAGCGTTTCTCCTCGGCGGCGATCCGGGCATGGAATACCACCTGCAGGAGAACGTCCCCCAGCTCCCCGATCAGCTCCCGGTCGCTGCCGGAGTCGATCGCCTCGAGCAGCTCGTACGCCTCCTCGAGGAGGAACGGTTTGAGGGTGGCGTGTGTCTGCTCGCGGTCCCAGGGGCAGCCGTCCTGGGCGCGCAGCCGCGCCATGATCTCTACCAGGCGCTCGGTATTGGAGCCCGGCGCGCTCATTCCTCCTCCTTCCGGCCGGCCCCTGCCGGCAGCTCGGTGTACTTGAGGTTGCGTCCCCGGGCTTCCTCGACCGGGTACCGCTGCGCGGACAGCTCCAGCTTTTCCGCCAGGATCGAACTCGCGTCCAGTCCGAGGTTGGCGCACATCAGCAACACGAAGTACAGGACGTCGGCCAGTTCGTGCGCGACACGCTGCCGCTGTCCGGGATCGGCCATCATGCCCTCGACCTCCTCGTTGCTGCGAAAGCGGAACTGCTCGAGCAGCTCCGCAGCCTCGATCGCAAGCCCGATGGCGAGGTCCTTGGGATGGTGAAACTGGTCCCAGTCCCGGTCGGTCACGAACTCGCGAACCCGGGCCTTCAGCTCGGCCACGACCGTGCAGTCATCGTTGAATTCCATTCCTTTCCTCTCGTTCCGGTGTACGCCGAAAACACTGTTGCAATTTCCCCTGAAACCGCCATATATTGCCCTCCTGTCTCGTCGGCGGCAGCGAGACTTTTTCTACCTGGTTCCACGGAAATAACCCGACATACCTTTCCCTCGCGATTGACCTGCACCCTCGGCGCGCGGGCTGGACGGGACCGTTTCGTGCAGCCATTCCACCGGAGGAAGCGGGCGGTACATGGGGAAAGTCATCGCAATCGCCAATCAGAAGGGCGGCGTGGGCAAGACGACGACAGCGGTCAACCTGTCGGCCTGCCTCGCCGCCAACGGACGCAGAACCCTCCTCGTCGATCTCGACCCCCAGGCAAACGCCACCAGCGGCTGCGAAGCCGGCCTCGAGCGGTACGACGGCTCGGTTTACGAAGTGCTGGTAGGCCAGGCCCCGCTCAAGGGCGTGATCTGCTCGAGTGAAATCCCCGATCTGGAGCTGGTACCCTCCAACATCAGCCTGGCCGGCGCCGAGGTCGAGATGGCCTCGGTCTTCGGACGCGAAAAGAAGCTCGCCGAAGCCCTGAAGGAAGTTAAGGGGAACTACGATTTCGTTATCCTCGACTGTCCCCCATCCCTCGGGCTGCTGACGGTCAACGCCCTGTCTGCGGCCGACTCGGTGCTGATCCCGGTGCAGTGCGAGTACTACGCCCTCGAAGGGCTGAGCAAGCTGCTCAACTCGGTGCAGCTGGTGCAGCGCTACCTCAACCCCGACCTCCAGGTGGAAGGCGTACTCCTGACCATGTACGACGAGCGCCTGCAGCTTTCCAAGCGGGTGGCGGCCGAAGTCAGGTCCTACTTCGAGGACAAGGTTTACGACACCCGGATCAAGCGCAACGTCAGCCTCGCCTCGGCCCCCAGCTTCGGCAAACCCGTCATCCTGCACGAGCCGCGTTCGACAGGAGCCAGCAACTACCGCCAGCTCGCAGACGAGCTCGCGACCTCCGCCGGCCCGGACCTCAACTGATATTCCGGGAGGCTGGCTCGGGGCGCACCGGCTGACCGCTGGCCGGGGAGAGCCGCAACACAGGGCGACCATGGATATCGTCGACACCCACTGCCACACCGGGATTCACAAGTACGAGCCGATCGAACACCTGCTGTTCCACATGGACCGCTCGGGGGTCGACAAGGCGGTGCTCATCCAGTACAACGGCAACAGCGACAACAGCTACCTCGTCGACTGCCTGCGCACCCACTCCGACCGCCTCCAGGCGGCCATGATCGTGGCTGAGGACGACGACGGCAGCGCCATCCGCAGGTGGGCGGACCAGGGTGTCGGCGGCATCCGCCTGCTCGCCGACTCGCGCGCTTCCTGCCCCGACCCGCTCGCGCACTGGCGCACCGCTGCCGAGCTGGGCCTCGTGGTCAGCGCCTTCTGCTCTCCCTCCAGCCTGCTGTCTCCGCGTTTCCGCGAGGTCGTCGAGACCTTCCCGGAGCTGCAAATCGTCATCGAGCACCTGGGCGGCGTCGGCCAGGACGAGAAGCCCCCGTACAGCGAGTTCACCCAGGTGCTGAAGCTTGCCTCGTACCCAAACCTGACGATGAAGCTTCCCGGTTTCGGGGAGTTCTGCCGGCTTCCCCACCCCTTCCGGGAGGTGCCTCCCCTGGCGCGCATGGCCCTGGAGGCGTTCGGCCCCCGCCGACTGATGTGGGGCAGCGACTACCCCCCGGTAAGCTCCCGGGAGGGGTATGACAATTCCCTCACCTTTCCGAGGGAGTACTTCTCCTGCCTCGACTCCGGCGACCGCGACTGGATTTTCGGCGGCACTGCAATCGAGACCTGGAGACTGTAGAGCGGCCTCACCCGGCCGCGGCGACCAGTACCGACTTGAGGATGCGCCCGGCTCCCGGGGCATCGAAGTCCGCATCCGCTTCGACAGCCGGCTTCAGAACCGCACCCTTTCCCCTCAGCGCGTCCGCAACTGCCTGCTCGAACCGAAGGGCCGTCCATTTCTCGTAGTTGCTGCAGACCAGCATCCTTCCCCCGGGCCGCAGCAGGGCAGCGGCGTCGGCGAGTAGCGAGAACAGGTCCCGTTCGATGCGGAAGACCCCCTCGCGGCCGCGCGAGAATGAAGGCGGATCGCAGACGATCAGATCGAACCGCCGCCCCCGGCGCCCGCAGCCCCGGATGAACAGGCGCGCATCGACAGCGGCGAACTCGATGGAGTGCCGGTCCAGCCCGTTGAGGCGGGCGTTCTCGCGGGCCCACTCGAGATTGGCGCGGCTGCTGTCGACGTTGACGACCTCGGCGGCCCCGCCTCGGGCCGCGCACAGTCCGAAGCCGCCGGTGTAGGCGAACAGGTTCAGCACGCTGCTGCCCCGGGCCTCTTCGAGAATCCATCGGCGGTTGCGACGCTGGTCGAGAAAAAGCCCGGGCGACCGACCCCGGTCGGATCGCAACTGGTAGGCCAGACCGTGTTCCTCCGTCCTCCAGGATGGGGGCGCCTTCGCCGAGTTCCAGGTCCGGCTCCGGTTGGGGTCGGAACCCCTGTCCGACATCTCCCTTGCAATCCAGTGCTCGCAGCCGGCAAAGCGACAGATCTCGCCGAAGCACTGAATCTGGTGTTCGGTCGGCGAGGTCCCGCGGTACCAGTAGAACCAGCAGACCGGCCCCAGCCGGTCACAGCGCAGGCCATTTCCCTCCATGTGGATCAGCCGCACCGCAGGCAACTTGCCCAGCGACGGGTCGGCGAGTCGGCGCTCGGCCGCGCCAAGCCAGACCCCGCACTCGCCAGGACTCACGGTTTTTCTATCCCCAGCTTGCGCAGACGGTCGAACAGGGTAGAGCGCTTCATCCCCAGTAATCGAGCCGCCGCGGAGATGTTTCCGGCGCTTTTTTGCAGGGCCGCCTCGAGGTGGTCGCGCTCCATGATCTGCAGCTGCGATCCCAGGGGGAGGACTGAAACCCGGGGCTGGTCGGCCAGCAGGTGCCGGAGCTGCAGCACCGGACCGTCGCAGCGCAGGACGGCGCGTTTCAAGGCCACCGACAGTTCGCGAACGTTGTTCTCAGCCCAGTCGCGGCTCTGCAGCCAGGCCGCCGCTTCGCTGGATAGCGAAAGCAGGCCGTCCTTGCCGAACTGGCCGGAAAACTGGGCGAGGAAGTGATGCGACAGCGGCAGGATGTCGCTGCGCCGCTCGCGAAGTGGAGGAACGCAGAGCTCGAATTCGGCGAGCCGGTAGAAGAGGTCGGCGCGAAACTGCCCCTTTTCCATCGATTTCCGGAGATGGCGGTTGGTGGCGCAGATCACGCGAATGTCGACAGGCAGTTCGGCGCTGTGTCCGAGGGGTCGCACCGCCCGTTCCTGGAGAACGCGGAGCAGTTTGGGCTGGAGGAAAAGCGGCAGCTCGGAGATCTCGTCGAGGAAGAGGGTGCCGCGGTCGGCGCGCCGGATGAGCCCGTCGCGGTCGCGGTCAGCACCGGTGAACAGCCCCTTGCGATGGCCGAACAGCTCCGCTTCCAGCAACTGTTCAGGCAAGGCGGCGCAATTGACCGGGACGAACCGCCCCTTCTTTCGCCCCGGGTCGTCGAAGTGGAGCGAACGCGCAAGCAGCTCCTTTCCGGTGCCGCTCTCTCCTTCGATCAGCACGTTTATAGGCAGCCCGAGAAGGCGCCGGACGTCTGCCAGAACCCCGGCCAGCCCGTTGGATTTGCCGATCAGCTCTCCTGCCCTGGCGTGTCTTTCAGTCACCTTTTCAATCACCGCAGTCATCCGTCTTGACGAGTTCCCGTTGTCGTGAAATGCATCTCTGGGCCGATGCGAAATGTTCGGCTCATGCCTCCCGGTACCGGATTTCCGACAGGCGGCAACGCCCTCCGCGGTCGGCCGCTCAAAGTCTGACGGATGACACGGCGGAAGTACTCGCAGGAAGGGGGAGGAAACCGGATCGAGGGGGAAAACAGAGCCCGGCACGCATCTTGCACCGTGCACGCAACCGGGCGCAGGGCGGTCTTCCCTTCGCCAACGGCCGGCTGCGGCGCGCCGGTGTCAGGGTCACACTCTGCGAGAAAGGCGGGGACATGTCGTACTTCGAGATCGAAACCGGGCAGGCGGTAACCGTTCGCAATCCACCCTCCACCGCGCGTTCGGGCCCGGGGGACCCGGACTTGATGGTGACGCGCAACGGCCTCATGCAGCGGATTCTGGAGGAGCTCGGGCGCATGGCCCGCACCGAGGCGACAGTCCTGGTCCAGGGTGAATCGGGGACCGGAAAGGAGGTCCTGGCGCGGGCGATTCACCGTCGCAGCCCGCGTTCCGAGGGGCCCTTCGTGCGGGTGAACTGCGCATCCCTTCCGGAGGGAGTCCTGGAAAGCGAGCTCTTCGGCCACGAAAAGGGGGCTTTCACCGGGGCGGTGCGCCAGCGGCCCGGGCGCTTCGAACTCGCCCACCGGGGAACCATCCTGCTCGACGAGGTCGGGGCGGCCCACGGAAAGGTGCAACAGCGGCTGCTGCGCGTCCTCCAGGAACGGGAGTTCGAACGCATCGGCGGCACGCGCACCCTGCGCACCGACGTGCGTGTCGTCGCCGCGACCAACGTAGACCTGGCAGCAGCGGTCAAGCGCGGGGATTTCCGTGAGGATCTCTTCTACCGCCTCAACGTCTTGCCGATTGAGCTTCCACCGCTGCGGGATCGAAGCGAGGACATTCCCCTGCTGATCGAGCATTTCCTCACCCGTTCGGGCCGCCGGAAGGGCCGAACCTGGCGCATCCTGCCGGATGCCGTCGAGTTCCTGCGGCAGTACCCCTGGCCTGGGAACATCCGGCAGCTCGAAAACATCCTTGAGCGCATGGTGATTCTCGCGCGCGGTGAGGAGCTGACCTGCGAGGACATTCCCGCCGAGATCGCCACCTGGAAAGAGCAGGAGGAGTTGGCCGAGATGGGCGCCACCAGCTACTGGGAAGCCCGCAAACAGTTCGAGCGCCGCTTCCTTTGCGGTGCCCTGCGCCGTCACAACGGGGTGATCACCCACGTGGCCGAGGCGATCGGCATTTCGCGCAAGCACCTGTACATGCGTCTCAACCAGCTGCGCATAGATTACAGGCGATACCGCTAGCCGGGCTTGTGTCCTGTCGCAGAGATAGATTGACAAAATCGGGATGCCGAGGCGCCCGGCTCACAAGGCGCCTGAGCGAGTCGTACCGAGGGTGTACGGC
>JAPOZF010000672.1 GCA_026706165.1 Gemmatimonadota bacterium | reverse complement strand
TCGAACTGGTGGCCGGGGCAGGTTTCGCCCGCGTCGGCGGCGAGCTTCGCCGCCTCAATGCGACGGGTGCTCTGCGCTCCAGCCATCTCGACGGCAGATCCGCCTTCCCGCTCTCCCTCGGGGTGCGCGCCAACTTTCCGGCCTTTTTCTCACTCCGAGAGGACCGAAATGCCGTTCTCTTCGGAGAGCTCCGTTACCGTCACCTCGACAAGTCCTGGAATACCTCGGGGATTTCCCGGGAATTCCGGCTCGGTGGCCTGTTCGCGAACGGCGGCCTGATGGTCCGCTTCCCCGTGTCTCCTTCCCCCCGGAAGCCGTACCCCCTTGGGCGGGATGCCCGGGAAGAGGAGGAGCCTCCGCGGAGCCCCACGGTTCCATGAGCTCGAAGCGGACTCCCGGCTTGAGTCCCTTCACTGAATTACCGAACCCGTGAGTACTACGCAGGATCAGGGTCAGGGCATGGAAAAGGGCCGGTCAATCTGCGGGACCGGCCCTTTTCATTCAGGGGCGGCAGCCCCCCGGCGGAGTGATTTCCAGCCAACTCGAAGGCGGGCACCAGCCTCTCCCTACCCGCCCTCCTCATCGAAGAACCCCAGGTCCTCGCGCGCGGCGCGGCGCGCCGCCTCCTCGTCGAGGGTGACGCCGAGACCGGGAGCGCGCGGCAGGGGGATGTGCCCGTCGACGATCAGGTCGCGCTCCACCGTCAGGCTGTTCCAGACCTCGTTGTCGAGGTGGTGGAACTCGAGGACCTGGAAGTTGGGGGAAGCGGCGCAGGCGTGGGCCATCGCCATCGTGCCGATCGGCCCGCAGATGTTGTGGGGGGAGATCGGCATGTAGTAGATGTCGGCGAGGTCGGCGATGCGCCGCCCCTCCGACAGCCCACCCGCCTTGGCGAGGTCGGGGGAGATGATGTCGGTCGCCTGGGTCTCGACCAGCTCGCGGAACCCGTGCCGCGTGTACAGGTTCTCGCCGGTGCAGATCGGCACCCGCGTAGCCGCCTTCACTTCCTTCAGGGCGGCGACGTTCTCGGCGGGAATCGGGTCTTCCAGCCACATCAGGTCCAGCTCCTCGAAAGCGTAGGCGACCTTGAGGATGTCGTGGGGGGCGTAGGCCCAGTGGGCGTCGATGAGCAGGTCGGTGTTCGGATCGAGCGCCTCGCGGATCGCCGTGCCCACCTCGACGTGGAAGGCGATGTCCCGGTTGCTCATGGTGCGGTTGTAGCGGTCGCGCCGGTCGGGGCGCGGGTCGATGTCGAACTTGATGGCGTCGAAGCCGCGCGCCTCCACCGCCCTGGCCTTGGCTGCCCAGGATTCGGGATTGTCGTCCTCGTCACCGGCGTGGCAGTCGTTGTAGACGCGGATGGAGTCGCGCCAGGCCCCCCCGAGCAGTTGCCAGATCGGCACCCCGAGGGCCTGCCCTGTGATGTCCCACAGGGCCATCTCGATGCCGCTGATGGCGCTCATCACCGCTCCCTGGTAATACCCCGACGCCGACATCGAGCTCTTCATGTCCCGGAAGAGCCTGTCGACGTTGCGCGGGTCCTGGCCGATGAGGGCGCGCTGCGTGAGGCGCTCGTCGACGGCGATGTGGTGGACGCCGGCCCCGTGGTAGGCCTCGCCGATGCCGGTGATCCCCTCGTCGGTGCGCACCTTGACCAGCACCCAGGGCATCGGTTGCAGCAGGACCGCTCCGATATCGACGATCTTCATTTTCAGCTCCCTCCGAGTTGTACGCGGGTGAGGGCGTCGGTGGGGTTCAGGTGGGGGATCGAGAGCTCGAGGAACCGCTCGAGCAGCTCGTCCGGGGTCAGGTCGGAGGTGTCGATGGAGAACTTGCGGCGGATCCAGGACTGTCCGAACTCGCTGCGGAACTGGTCGAGCACCTCCTCGACGTCGGCGGCCGGCACCGTCTGGTGCGGGTGGGGATCCCTCTCGCCGCGGCCGCGGATCACCTCGGGGCGCGCGTGCAGGTGCACGAGGATCACGTCGTCGGGCATGTCCGGCTCGTACTCGCGGACGTGGACGCTGGTCCCGGGGTAGTAGTAGCGCGGTCCGTAGACCGCCTCCTCGATGTGGAAGCCCCCCATCAGGATATGCTCGTAGCGGTACAGCAGGCGAATGTGGTAGACGATCTGGAAACGCTGGAAGCGCTCCTTGATCCCGGGAAGCATGTCGAGCATGGCCCGCTGCTCTTCCTCTTCGAGATGGTAGGGGTCCGGGATGGTGAAGTGGTCGTCGAGGTGGTGGTTGATCCCCCGCTCCCGGCCCCAGGCGTAGATGCCGTCGATCAGGGTGCTCACCCCGGAGTACTCGCATCCGACTGCTACTACCCTCATGTCGTCTCCTTGTCCGGTGAACTTGCGAAATTCCGCTGCCACGGCCGGCAGCGGCGATGAAACTCGCCCTGAAGCCGGGGCCGGGCAATTTGCCCTGGGCCGAAGGGGAGATCCCCTTGCCGCCGGTGCCCGCCCGGGAACCGAACCGGCGGAAAAGCCCGGCTGGCCGCCCTGGCCGCGCCGGTGCACCCGGCCAGCCGGTTGAGAAGGCTATCCGGGCTGCGGCTGGTCCCGCAATCGACCCGAAGGAGCAGTATCCCTCAGCCGCTTCCCGGCTGCAGAGCGCGGGACGACACCTCCTCGAGGTTCAGTTCGATGCCGTAACCGGGCCCACCGGGCAGCCGCAGCCGGCCGTCCCGCACGGTTTCGCGCGGCTGCACCAAGTCTTCCCGCCAGGGCACCTGCCCCCAGGCGTGCTCGAGGACCAGGAACGACGGCTGCGCCGCCATCACCTGGGCCTGCACCGCGGTCAGCACCGGCCCGAACGGTCCGTGCGGCGCCGTGGCGATTCCCCGGTCCGCGGCCATGCCGGCAACCTCCCACAGCTCGCCGGCGCCGCCGACTATGGTCGCGTCCGGCATCGCCACGTCGAACAGCGCCGCCTCCAGGGCCGGGCGGAATCCCTTGCGGAACATGAAGCGCTCCCCCCCGGCCAGCCGCAGGCCTGTCTCCCCCTTTACCCGGCGGTACCCCTCGACGTCGTCCTCGGCCACCGGCTCCTCGAGCCAGTAGAGGCCGAGGTCGGCGACGCCGGCGGCGATCCGGAGGGCCTCGGCGGCGCTGAAGATCCCGTAGCAGTCGAGCATCAGGTCCGCCTCCGGGCCGATGGATTCGCGCACGGCGCGGGCGCACTCGATGCCGTTGGCCACCGCGGCGGCCCGGTCGCGCTTCATCAGCTCCCCTCCGAACGGGGCCAGCTTCATCGCTGTGTAGCCATCCGCGGCGGCCCCGGCGGCGCTGCGCGCGAACGCCCGCGGGGTCAGCTCCCGGGTGCCCCTGGTGATGTTGGCGTACACCGGGATCTCCCGGTGAATCCGCTCCCCGAAGAGGGCGTGAACCGGTTTCCCCAGGCTCTTGCCGAGGATGTCCCACAGGGCCTGCTCGACGGCGCTGAAGGCGTGCACCCCGGCGCGGTCGAGCTTCTCCGGCTCGAGGAAGGCGGCGATCTCCGCTGTCCGCCGCGGGTCGCGGCCGTGCAGCGCATCTCCGATCTCCCGGACCGCGTCGAGGCAGGCCCGCCGCGGCGCCGACGGGTTCATCTCCCCCAGGCCGCTTATTCCGTCGCCGGCGTGCACCTGCACGAAGACCCAGCTCTGGCGCCCGTCGACGGCGACCTCGTGGATGTCGAGGCCGGTGATTCTCATTCCACAGGCTCCGGCGCCAGACCTCCCGGCCCGTCTCCGCGGTTCTCATGCATTTGGGTCCCCGCTCATCCCTGCCTGGCGCGCCGCAGGGCGGGCGCCGTTCCCGGACAAAGGGGACACGGCGGGGATCAGGGCGCCTGCCCTGCCTGCGGCATGCCGGGCAGGGTCGCCTGGAAAGGCCCGAACTCCTCCCAGATTTCCTCGGGGATCTCCGCGGTCGCGTGGCGCACGTTCTCCTCGACCTCGGCCGCGGTGCGCGGCCCGACGAGGGTGGCGTCGACGTCGGGGCAGCGGAAGCTGAACTGCACCGCGAGAGCGCCGATGTCGACTTCGCGCTCGCGGCACCAGTCCCAGACCCTGGCCGCGGCCTCGAGGTCGGTGGGGGAGCCGCCGCGGCGTTTCGCCCATTCCGAAGGGTGCAGCCCGGCGAGAATGCCTGAGTTGTAGGGGGAGGCGTTGATGACGCCGATCCCCCTGGCGGCCGCGTCCCGCAGCAGGGGAGCGGCGCTGGTGCGGGTCAGGTGGTAGTCGTACGAAGGCAGGATGACGTCGAAGCGGCCGCTGTCGATGGCGCGCCGCTGCAGGGCGTGGCTCTGCACCCCCAGCCCGATGGCGCCGATGGCGCCCTGCTCCTTGAGCTCCTCGAGGGCCTCGACCGCGCCCCCCGGCGCGAGGGCCTCGTCCATGTGCTCGTGGCCGGCCGGGTCGTGCACCAGCAGGACGTCGATGCGGTCGCGGAACAGCAGCCGGAAGCTCTCGTCGACCGACCACAGGATGGAATCGCGGTCGTAGCGGTGGCGGCGCTCCGGATGGGTGCCGGCCTTGGTCGACAGGGTGATACCGGCCCGCTGTTCTTCGGTCAGGCTGCGCAGCCCGAGGCCGAGCAGTTTCTGGGCTCCGCCGTCCGACCCGTACGCCGGGGAGGTGTCGAAGTAGCGGATGCCGAGCCCGGCCGCCCGCTGCACCGCGGCGACCGCGGCGTCCCGGCGCTCGGCCGCGGTGGCGCCGGGATGCTCGAGCTCGCCGATGTAACCGCCGATTCCCAACGCCGTGGTGGTTATTCCGGTGGACCCGAGGGTGCACTCGGGAAGGGCCGCGGGCATCAGTCGACCACCGCCGCGGCCACGGCGTTCGACACCCGCCTCAGCAGGCTGCCGCCGGCCACCATCTGGTTGGTGAGCACGACGCAGATGAGGCCGCGCTCGGGATCGGCCCAGGCCACGGTTCCGGTTGCGCCGACGTGCCCGAAGGTGCGCTCCGACACCACCTCGCCGAAGAAGCTCCAGACTTGTGAGTCGCGCAGCGCCCAGCCGAGACCCCAGGGGGCGTCGAGATGGCCGTTCCGGTCCGCCGTCATCGCCGCGCAGGCGGCCGGGCTGAAGACCTCGGCGCCGCCGTAAGAGCCGCCGTTGAGGACGGTCTGCAGCAGGACCGCGAGGTCGGTCGCCGAGCTGTGCATGCCGCCCCAGGGGTGGCCCTGATCGCGCCAGTAGGGGCTGTTCTGCCCCCAGCTCCTGGCCTCGTCCCCCTCTTCCATGGTGGTTCCGCACCAGACGGTGTCGGGGATGGCGAAGCCGCCGAGCCCGAGGGCGCTGCGCTTCATCCCGAGGGGCGCGAACAGCTCGCGCTCCTGGAAGTCGCGCAGGCGCTCGCCGGTGACGCGCTCGACGATCTCGGCGGCCAGCAGGATCCCCTTGCTCTGGTAGCGGAAGGAGGTCCCCGGCTCGTAGAGCAGCCGCGTCCGAATCGCCCCTTCGACGAAGGCGCTCAGCGGCGCGTGCGCCCGCCGCAGGGGGACGTTCTCCGGGAGCATGTCCGGCATCCCCGAGACATGGGACAGCAGGTGGGAGACGCGGACCTTTGCCCGCTCCCAGCCGATGAACTCGGGGATGTGGAGATTGACGGGGTCGTCGAGGGAGACGAGGCCGCGGTCGACGACCTGCATGACGCTGCAGGCCGCCACCGGCTTGCTGATCGAGGCGAGCAGGAAGATCGAATCCGGCTGCACCTCCGGGGAGCCCGCGCGCGGCTGCAGGTGGCCGAACCCCTGCGAAAGCACCAGCTTTCCCTTTCTGGCGACCGCGATCGCCGCGGCCGTGACCGCCTTCTCCTCCAGGGCGGCCTGCAGCAGGCCGGTCGCCCGCTCCAGGCGCCCGGCGGAGAGGCCGGCCTCAGCGGGAACCCCCGGCTCCAGTACTGTATTCTTCGGCATGCATCCTCCTGTCATGTATCTGCCGTCGGGACCGCCCGGGACGGTAACGGACCCGCTCCCGCCCGCACCCGGTCCCGGGGCGGCCCGCCAATCTATGCAACGAGACCCTCGATTGCACTTGTCCCGTGACTGAAGCGACCCGCCCGCGAGACGCCGACGAGAAGGCCAGCCTGCGCATCACCCTGCGCGGCATCCTCGTCGGCGCCCTGACCATCGTCGGCCAGTTCACCTATCTCATCCTGATGGTGGGGCACACCTCGGGCTCGGGCAGCTACGTGCGCTCGCAGTTCCCGATGGTGGCGCTCATGCCGTTCGTGATGTGGCTGTTCGTCAACGTCCTCCTCAAGCGCCTGTGGCCGCGTCTCGCCCTGACCCGGGGGGAACTGCTGACCGTCTTCAGCATGCTCTGGATCGTCGGGGCGCTGCCGCAGTGGGGCTGGAGCGACTACTGGATCGCCATCGTCGCCGCCCCCGGTTACATGGCCACCCCCGAGAACCAGTGGGCGGACCTGCTGCTGCCCTACCTGCCCTGGCACGCCCTGCCGGAGGCGACTCCCCGGGTGATCGGCAACTTCTGGATGGGGCTGCCCCAGGGGGCCCCGCTGCCGTGGGACGGGTGGATCTCGGTGACGGCGCAGTGGCTGGCGGCGTCGGGGGCCATGCTCCTGTTCGGCATCTGCCTCGTGATCCTCTTCCAGCGCCAGTGGGTAGATGCGGAGAAACTGAGCTTTCCGCTGGCGCAGATGCCCCTCGACATGACCCGGGGGTTCGACGGCCCCGGACGCATGCCGGACCTGTTCCGCTCCCGGCTGTTCTGGGGAGGGTTCGGCCTCGTCTTCCTGCCGCTGCTCTACAACGTCGCCACCTTCTTCTTCTTCGGCCTGCCGGAGTTCATCCTCTACACCCGGCAGATGGGTATAACCCTGCCGCAGCCGTTCCCGGGACTGAGCTTCCGCGTTCTGCCGTTCGTTCTCGCGGTGACCTATCTGTGCCCGCTCGACATACTCGGCAGCCTCGTGCTGTTCTACCTGCTGTCGGTCGTCAAGCTGGGAGCCCTCGACGCCGTCGGCTTCGAGATCGGGGAGTCGGGCCAGCAGATGCGCGGGGCGGAGATCCTGTCGATGGAGAGCTACGGCGCCATGGTCTTCGTCGCCGTCTGGTCCGTCTGGGTGGCGCGCCGGCACCTTAAGGAGGTGTGGCGCCAGGTGCGCCGCGGCGAGGGGGACCGGGCCGACGTGCGGCGCTACCGCGTCGCCGCGGCCGGGCTGGTGCTTTCGGGAGCCGCCGTCGTCGCCTGGGGGGTCCACCTCGGCGCCAGCCTGCCGGTGGCCGTGATCGCCTTCTGCGCCATGGCGGTCTCCTTCTTCGTGATCGTCAAGCTGATAGCGGCCACCGGGTTCCCCTACCTGATGCCGAACTGGGCGCACGCCAAGGGGGAGTCCCTGATCACCGACCTGATCGGGTCGTCGCGGCTGTCGCCGCAGCAGGTGGTGGCCTTCAAGATGTTCACCGGCAACGCCTTCTTCGGGAACATCCGCCTGCCGGCGTGGCCGGCCCTGCCCCACCACTTCCGGATCTTCTCGCTGCGGGAGCAGCCGGGGCGGGTGATCGCCGCG
>JAPOZF010000329.1 GCA_026706165.1 Gemmatimonadota bacterium | reverse complement strand
CAAGTACGTATATCTGTTCGGAGCCGGAAAAACCGAAGGGGACGCGTCGATGCGCGAGCTTCTCGGCGGCAAGGGCGCCAACCTCGCCGAGATGTCCAGGCTGCAGCTGCCCGTTCCGGCCGGGTTCACGATATCGACCGAAGTCTGCACTCACTACTACGAACACGAAAGCCGCTACCCGGGGGCCCTGGAAAAGCAGGTTCTCGCCGCGGTCAAGGCGGTGGAACGGACGATGGGGGCGACCTTCGGGAATGATAGAAACGGTCCTCAACCTCGGCCTCAACGACGTGATCGCAGCCGGTTTGTGCGCCCTTACCGGCGACAGGCGCTTCACCTACGACGTGTACCGCCGCTTCGTGCAGATGTACGGCGACGTCGTCATGGGGCTGCGCCCCGAAGGGAGGGAGGAGATCGATCCCTTCGAATCCCTTCTCGAGAAGAAGAAGGAAGCCCGGGGGGTCGAACTCGACAGCGAGCTCTCCGCTGCCGATCTCGAGGAGTTGGTCGGCGAGTTCAAGGCCCTTATCAAGCGCCGCCTCAAGCGCGACTTCCCCGAAAATCCGCAGGAGCAGCTCTGGGGGGCCGTCGGCGCGGTTTTCCAGTCCTGGCAGGGACAGCGCGCCATCCGCTATCGCGAGCTCGAGGGCATCCCCCACGAATGGGGCACCGCCGTCAACGTCCAGTCGATGGTCTACGGGAACATGGGCCCGGACTGCGCCACCGGCGTCGCCTTCACCCGGGACCCGTCGACCGGTGCCAGAAAGCTCTACGGCGAGTACCTCATCAACGCCCAGGGAGAGGACGTCGTCGCCGGCATCCGCACCCCTGAGCCGATCGAAAAACTGCGGAAGCAGCTGCCCGCGGCGTTCCGCCAGTTTCAGGAGGTCTGCAAGACTCTCGAGCGCCATTACCGCGACATGCAGGATCTCGAGTTCACGATTCAGAAGGGGCGCCTCTGGATGCTGCAGACGCGGGCCGGCAAGCGCACCGCCGCCGCCGCGGTCAAGATCGCCGTCGACATGGCGCGGGAAAAGCTGATCGACCGGCCCGAGGCGTTGCTCCGCGTCAAACCGGGGGACCTCGACCAGCTCCTTCACCCCTCCTTCGACCCCGCCGCCGAGAAGGTCAGGATCGGCTCCGGACTCCCGGCATCGCCGGGGGCGGCCTCGGGAAAGGCGGTCTTCCACGCCGAGGACGCCGAGGAAATGGCCGGCAACGGCGAACAGGTCATCCTCGTACGGCTCGAAACCTCTCCAGAAGACATCGGCGGCATGCACGCCGCCCGCGGCATCCTCACCGCCCGCGGCGGTATGACCAGCCACGCCGCGGTGGTCGCCCGCGGCATGGGCAAGTGCTGCGTCGCGGGCTGCGGCGACATCACCATCGACTACGGCAGGGGGCAGTTCTCCGCCAACGGCCACGTCGTCCGCAAAGGGGACTGGATTTCGCTCGACGGTTCCTCGGGTGAAGTGATGCTCGGCCAGGTCGCAACCGTCGAAGCCCAGTTCTCGCGCGAGTTCTCCTCCCTCATGAAATGGGCGGACCAGGCCCGCAAACTCAAGGTGAGGACCAACGCCGACACTCCGCACGACTCCAAGGTCGCCCGCGGTTTCGGCGCCGAGGGAATCGGCCTGTGCCGCACCGAGCACATGTTCTTCGAGGGGGACCGCATCCTGGCGGTGAGGGAGATGATCCTCGCCGAGGACGAGACGGGCCGCCGCCGCGCCCTGGCCAAGCTGAAACCGATGCAGCGCCGCGATTTCGAAGGCATTTTCAAGGAGATGAACGGCCTGCCCGTTACCATCCGCCTCCTCGACCCGCCTCTGCACGAATTCCTGCCGCACGAAGCGGCCCAGCAAAGGGAGATGGCGGCCGAACTCGGCGTGCCGGTGAGGAAGATCAGGGCCAAGATCGCCAGCCTGCACGAGTTCAACCCGATGCTCGGCCACCGCGGCTGCCGCCTCGGCATCACCTACCCCGAGATCTACGAGATGCAGGTGGAGGCGATCATCGAGGCGGCAGTAAACGTCCAGAAACGCCGCATCCGGGCGCTTCCGGAGATCATGATTCCCCTCGTCGGCACAGTGCGCGAGTTCGCCGACCTCAGGGAAATGACCACCCGCGTCGCTTCCGGAATCTTGCGCAGGCACAACTCCCGTGTACGCTATACGGTGGGCACGATGATCGAAATTCCGCGGGCGGCGGTAATCGCCGACCAGATCGCCGCCGAAGCGGAGTTCTTCAGCTTCGGAACCAACGATCTCACGCAGCTGACGTATGGATACAGCAGAGACGACGCCGGCAAGTTCCTGCCCGACTACGTCGACAAGGGAATCCTCGCGGCAGATCCGTTTCAGACGCTCGACCGCGAGGGAACCGGCCAGTTGGTTCGCCTCGGCACCGAGCGCGGACGCAGCACCCGCGACGACCTCAAGGTCGGTATCTGCGGGGAACACGGCGGCGACCCGGATTCCGTTCTCTTCTGCCACCAGCTCGGACTCGACTACGTCTCCTGCTCGCCGTTTCGCGTCCCGATCGCCCGTCTTGCCGCGGCTCAGGCGGCTCTCGGCGCGGATTGACCAAGGGAGCACCGATGTCCCCTGAGCTGGCTGCCGAACCTGAAGTTTCCTCCGAACCTGCAGGACTTCCAGGTGCTCCCCCTGCAAATCGGGTGGGGCGGATCATCGCCGTGGCCAACCAGAAAGGAGGCGTCGGCAAGACGACGACGGCTGTGAACCTCGCCGCCTGCCTCGCGGTTGCCGAACAGCCGACACTTCTCGTCGATATGGATCCGCAGGCCAACGCGACCAGCGGTTGCGGGGTGGAACCACGCGAGGTCGAGGGCGCCAACGTGTATCACGCCCTGCTCGGCCACCAGTCTGTCAGGGAGGTCGTGCGCCCGACACAGATTTCCCACCTGTCCCTCGTCCCGTCGCACATGAACCTGACAGGTGCGGAGGTCGAGATGGTCAGCATGATCGCGCGCGAGCAGAAGCTGCAGACCGCGCTCGCCGAGCTGCAGCAGGAGTACTCCTACATCATTCTCGACTGCCCGCCGTCCCTGGGGCTGCTGACGCTCAACTCCCTGACCGCAGCCCACTCCGTTCTCATTCCGATCCAGTGCGAGTACTTCGCCCTCGAGGGGCTCGGCAAGCTGCTGAATACCATCCGGCTGATTCAGCGCCACCTCAACACGGGGTTGCAGATAGCCGGCGTCCTGCTGACCATGTTCGACTCCCGCCTTAACCTCTCGCGGCAGGTCGCCGACGAGGTTCGTTCCTATTTCGGAGCGAAGGTCTACCGGACCGCGATTACGCGAAACGTGCGCCTGGCGGAAGCCCCCGGACACGGACAGCCGATCGTTCTTTACGACATCGTTTCTCCCGGGGCCCAGAACTACATGAGCCTCGCCGGAGAAATCATTCGACATGGCTAAGAAGCAGGTGTTGGGAAAAGGCATCCACGCCCTGATCCCCGAATACGGAGAGGCAAGCGCCGAAGGGGACGTCCGGGTCGTTCTGCTTCCCATCGACGACATCGAACCGAATCCCCACCAGCCGCGCCTCGATTTTGACGAGGAGAGCCTGCGCGGCCTGATGCGCTCCATCCAGGAGAAGGGGGTCATCCAGCCCGTCTCCGTGAACCGCTCCGGCGAGGGGTACCACCTGATCGCCGGCGAACGCCGCTGGCGCGCCGCCAGGATGGCCGGCCTGGAGACGATTCCCGCCATCGTGAACGAGATCGACTCCGCCGAGGAGCTGATGGAGCTCTCGCTCATCGAGAACATCCAGCGCGAAGATCTCAATCCGATCGAAGAGGCCCAGGGATACCGCGAACTGATGGACACCTGCCTGCTGACCCAGGAGGATATCGCCCGCAAGGTCGGCCGCGACCGCTCGACTATCGCCAACACCGTCCGGCTTCTGAAGCTGCCCGAGGAGCTGCAGAATTTCCTGCGTTCCGGCCAGTTGCAGATGGGGCACGCCCGGGCCCTGATCCCCCTCGAGAGCGACGACGCCCTCGAGCTCGGACGCCGCGCCGTCTCCCAGGGCATGACCGTCCGCGATCTCGAGAACGCCGCCCGCAAGGCCGGTTCCGGACGGCGCCGGCGCCGCGAGCCGGCTGTCAACGGCGAACAGCCCGCCGATCCTTTGCTCTCGGCGTACGAAGAGCGGCTTCGCCACTTTTTCGCGACCTCCGTTGGCATCCGGCGCAGTTCGAAGAAGGGGCGCATCGAAATCGAGTTCTACGACGACGGAGATCTCGAGCGCATCCTCGAGCTGCTCCTGCGCGACGAGTAGTGCCCGGCGGCCTTCCTCCGCACCGTCTCACCTCCGGCTGCCAGTTGCCTGCAAGCCTGGGGATGGTACTGTGGGGAGCTGTTTCCTGCAGCCTCCTCCACCAGGAGCTGCCCAACGAACCCCCGGCCCTCCAGGTGAGTTCCGCCGATACCACCCGCGTCCGTCGCGGCGGGTCGGTTTCGCTGGAAGTCCGGGCTTCCGACCAGGACGACGATCCGCTGCTCTACTCCTGGAACGATTCGGGTGCCGGCAGTTTCAGCGACACCACGAGCCCCGCAACCATCTGGACCGCCCCCCTTTCCATTCAGGGCGGCTCCGAGTTCTTCCTGGTTTCGGCGACGATCAGCGACCGCCAGCCCGAAACCGATGACATTATCGAGACGTTTCTCATCGAGGTGATCCAGTCGCCTCCCCTGTTGCGGGGGACGGCGACCGATACCCTGGTCTCATTCCGGGAGCAGGTAGTGGTTCTCGAGGCAATCGCCGAGGACGAAGACGGCGATCCCCTGACGTTTGGCTGGCAGCTTGCTGAGGGATCCCCCCAAGCCCTGCTCCAGGGCGGAGGGAGGCAGGCGAACTTCATCCCGCTGTTCCCGGAGACCTATACCGTCCTCCTCGAAGTGACCGATGGCGCCGACACCGTGCGGTCGGAGATTCTGTTGCAGGTAACGGTTCCCGAATTGCCGGAAACCGGCATGGCCGCCCTCGAACTGACGGACGAAGACGGCGCCGCCATCCCCTACCAGATCGACCTTTACGAATACCCGAATCGGAAAGGCGAACAGCCGCTGTTGACGAATTCCTGGTTCGAAGCGGCCCGCCTGTGCGCCGATCAGGGGAAACGGCTCTGCTCTTCGGCGGAGTGGGAGCACGCCTGCAGGGGCCCGGAGGGGCTGTTGTTTTCTTCGACCGACGTGCGGGAGAACCTTCCCGAAAACTTCGGGCGTCGCTACTGCAACACCGCCGGGTCGGCGACCGCGGGGGATTCACCGGGATTCGAGGACGTCGCTCCCTCCGGTCATTTCCCGAATTGCAGCAGCTCTGCCGGTGTCTACGACCTCATCGGCAACGCCTTCGAATGGACCATGGATCTCACTGCCCTGTCGGAGCGGCAGGGGAATTTCAGGCTCAGCGGGGTCGCCACTGATTTCGACTGTACGAATTCAAGCGCGGGCTTCGAGCCTATTCCCGCTGCCGGTGATTTCGACATCTACTCCGAAACGGAGATCGAGAAGCTGATGCAGGACCGGATCTTCTCCCCCTACGTCCGTGAGGATGGACTGCAACTCGGTTTCCGCTGCTGCCGCGGAGGGTAGCAGGGAGCCGGCCGGGCCTTGCATCCCCCGGGCAGGTTCCCCGGGTCCATTTCCCCGCAGCCCTTTCCCGCTAATGCGAAAAGAAACCCGAATTCCGCCGGTGCCCTGCTCCTGCCGTTCGCCCCGCCTGCCCATGGTCATTCCATTCGGGCATGCTCTTCCTGCCTCCTGAAGGGCGATGAACGCCGATCTGCTCCGCCAGCTCCTCGATGATGTCGCCGCGGGCCGGACAAGCCCTGGCGAAGCGCTTTCGCGGTTGCGGGACCTTCCGTTCGAGGAGGTCGGCGGGTTCGCCCATGTCGATCACCACCGGGCCCTTCGCCGCGGCTTTCCCGAAACCATCTTCTGCGAGGGAAAGACCGCGGACCAAGTGCTGGAAATTGCCGCACGCATCCTGGCGAAGCGGGCGGTTGTCCTGGCGACCCGGGTCGACGGCGACCTTGCGCGGGCCATGGCCGAGCGCTTCGACGACGCCGAGGTCGACGCCACGGCCCGCACCGTGGTGGTGCGTCCGTCCGGAATCGGACCGCTCCCGGAAAAAGGGCTCGTCCTGGTGGTGTCTGCAGGGACTTCCGACATCCCCGTCGCCCGCGAAGCCGCGGTGACCGCCTCGGTCATGGGGGCCCGCGTCGAGACGATTTTCGACGTCGGCGTCGCCGGCATCCACAGGCTGCTCACCCACGCCGGCCGCCTGCGGGAAGCCGAGGTGATCGTCGTTGCCGCCGGCATGGAAGGTGCCCTGGCCAGTGTCGTCGGCGGGCTGGTGGAGACTCCCGTGATCGCGGTGCCGACGAGCATCGGCTACGGCGCCAGTTTCCAGGGACTCGCCGCCCTGCTGACGATGCTCAACTCCTGTGCTTCCGGGGTCCTCGTGGTCAACATCGACAACGGCTACGGCGCCGGGTACGCCGCGGCCCTCATCAACCAGCGATCCTCGAGCCCGGACCGAGGTGGGTGAGAACCGTCCCGCCGCCGCGACCGTGGCAGTCCTGGCCGGAGGGCGCAGCCGCAGGATGGGTGGCGGCGAGAAAGCCCTGATCCGGCTCGGGGGCGCCACCCTGCTCGAACGGGTCCTGACCGCGGCGCGGCCCCTCGGCCTGCCCGTCCGCGTCGTCGCCGGAGCCGCCCCGTCGCCGCAGTTGCGCGCCGCCGCCGCGGCCGGATCCGACCTGGGGATCGCCGGCGACCGATACCCCGGCCAGGGCCCCCTCGGGGGGATTCTCACCGCATTCGAGGTCGACTCGCCTGAGCGGGTCCTCGCCCTCGCATGCGACCTTCCGTTTCTCACCCCCCCGCTGCTCGAGTTCCTGCTCGAGCAGTCCGGGGAAGATTGCGACGCCGCGGTTCCCGAGGACCGTACCGGCCTGCAGCCCCTGTGCGCGGTGTACCGCGAAACCGCCCGGCCGCTCCTGCATCGGTCGCTGGCCGGGGGAAAACTCGGGGTCGGCGCCTTCGCCCGCAGCCTGCGGCTGCGCCTGCTTGGGCCGGGAGAGTACGCCCACCTCGACCCTTACGGCATGGCCTTCGCCAACGTCAACACGCCGGAAGACCTGGCCGCGGCCGAGCGGTTCCTGGGACGAACGAAGCCGCAGGCGCCCGGGGAAGGGCTCAGAAGCTGACGTCGACGACGGTCAGCAACAGCAGCAGCGGCAGATAGAGCACCGAGGCGCGCAGCAACCGCCGCGCCTCGATGGTGGAGCGGGTGACGTTCAGGGCCACCGCCGACGCCAGCATTCCGAGACCGAGGATGAGGGCGCCGGAGAGATACAGCGATCCCGAAAGCCCGAGAAGCACCGGGACGGTGGAGGAGGCGATCAGCAGGACGGAGAAGGCGACGATGTGCCGGCAGGTCCGCCTGCCGTCCTTCTCGAGGACGGGCAGCATCTTGAAGCCGGCGCGGGCGTAGTCATCCCTGAAGATCCAGGCGATGGCGTAGAAATGCGGGTGCTGCCAGGCGAACAGGATGGCGAACAGCGCCCAGGCTCCCGGCTCGACCCCCCCGGCCGCCGCGGTCC
>JAPOZF010000313.1 GCA_026706165.1 Gemmatimonadota bacterium | reverse complement strand
CATCGCCTCTACGTCGGTAAACGCTTGTTTGAGTTGCCTATAGATTGAACCAAGCTGCCGGGGGTGCAGAAGCCGCACTGCAGGCCGTGCTCCTCGCGGAACCCCTGCTGGATCGGGTGCAGCTCGCCGTCGCTGGCGAGCCCTTCGATCGTCGTGACCTCGCGCCCGTCCGCCTGGGCGGCGAGCATGGTGCAGGACTTCACCGCCTGGTCGTCGACGATGATGGTGCAGGCCCCGCAGCTGCTCGTGTCGCAGCCGACGTGAGTCCCGGTGAGCCCCAGGGTCTCGCGCAGGTAGCTGACGAGCAGGGTGCGCGGTTCGACCTCGTGCTGGTGGGTCTGCCCGTTTACGGTTACCTCGATAGGTATCCCCATAGGTGAACCTCCTGTCGGCGCCCCGGACAGTCCCGGAGCGGTGTGAGTATCAGGTAATTTCCTTTTCGAGAGCCTGGAAGAACTGCGCCGTGAACAACCTCGCGACACCGGACATGACGCGCTGTCCCAGGCGCGCGAGGACGCCGGTCATGCTGCCTTTCCCCACGAACGAAACGAGGGCGGCGTCGCCGTCCGGCCTGATCTGGAAAGTTCCCTCGGCAACCACTGAGCCGATCCTGCCGTCGACGTCGACGACGAGGCGGTAGCTCTCCGGGGGCAGCTTGTCGGTGACCTCGATGGTGCCTTCGAAACCGCTGTTGATGGGGCCGAGCTTGATGTCGAAGACCGCCTCGTACTTCTCTCCCTCCATCGGGACCAGCTTCTGGACTCCCGGGGTGCAGCGGCCCAGCACCTCGGGATCGTTGAGCAGGTTCCAGACCGATTCGGCGTCGGTCTGAAGCTTGTGGCTGCCTTCGAAACGCAATCCGTTTCTCGCTTTTGGAAGCGCCGCCGGGACCGGCCTCGACGGCGCAGGGGGGCTGCTGAAAGGGGGGCAACTATATAAAGGTTGTACGGGGCTGTCAATCGCCCCTGCCGGGCGTATATTCCCCGGCCTTCGGAACATGGTATAACCCAAGGCGGGAGCAGGAGATGCGGGATATCTGGAAAGACGTGGTCGAGTGGGACGCGAGCGCGCGGCCGTTCGCCCTGGCGCGGGTGGTCGAGACCTGGGGCTCCTCACCCCGGGGGGTGGGCTCGGCGATGATCGTCGACGCGGCGATGAAGGTGGCCGGCTCGGTCAGCGGGGGGTGCATCGAGGGGGCCGTCATCGAGGAGGCGGGGCAGGTCCTGGCCACGGGAGCCCCGAAAAAGCTGACCTACGGGGTCGACGACGAGACCGCCTGGTCGGTCGGCCTGTCCTGCGGGGGCGAGGTGTCGGTGCTGGTCGAACGGCACCTGCCGCAGGCCGGTGGAGACGGCAGCGCCGAGGTCTGGAAGCAGCTCAGGGAACGGGTGGAGGGAAACCGGCCGGCGGTCCTGCTGACCCGCCTGGGGCCGGGGGAGGCTTCCCCGCACCTGCTGGTCACCCCCGAAGGGGAGGCGGCCGGGTCATGGGGCGCGGTCACGGAAGCCGCGGCAGCCGCCGGGCTCGAGGCGTACGCCGGCCGCGAGAGCGGCGTCGTCGAGGTCGCGGGCGAGGCGGTCTTCGCGCAGGTGTTCCCGCGGCGCGACCAGCTGCTCGTAATCGGCGCCGGACACATCACCCTGCCGCTGGTCCAGTACGCGGCCCTGGTCGATTTCGAGACCGTGGTAATCGACCCCCGCGAGGTGTTCGCAACGCCGGAGCGGTTCCCCGTGCAGCCGGCGCAGCTGCTGGCGAAATGGCCCGGCGACCTGCTGGACGGCTGGGACCTCAACGAGGACTGCTACTGCGCGGTTCTCACCCACGATCCCAAGATCGACGACGAGGCCCTGCACCGTTTCCTCGAGGCGCCGGTGGCCTACATCGGCGCCCTGGGGGGGCGCAAGTCGCAGGAAAAACGGCGGGCCCGCCTGCAGGAAGCCGGGTTCGCCGCCGACGAGATCGACCGCATCAAGGGGCCGATCGGGCTCGACATCGGCGCCGAGACCCCGGCGGAGATCGCCCTCAGCATCCTCGCCGAAATCGTGGCGGTCAAGCGCTCGCGGACGGCGCGCAGACAGGCGGCCGGTCCCGGCCGCTGAAAATCCGTTTCTGTTGCCCGGCAGCTATCCGGTTTCAGCCGTGGTCCTGGCCGCCGGCGCCTCGAGCCGCATGGGAGCGGAGAACAAGCTGCTGCTTCCGTGGGGGGACAAACCGGTCCTTGCAGCTGTGGTGGACGCCCTGGCCGGGGCCGCCCTGCATGAGGTCGTCGTCGTGGTCGGCCACGAGGCGGAAACCGTCGCCGCGGTGCTGGAGCCGTACCCGGTTCGCGTAGTTGCCAACGACGACTTCGCCGCCGGCATGGCCGCTTCCCTGCGCACCGGCATCGAGGCGGCGGACGCCGCGGCGGCGGGGTACCTCGTCGCCCTCGGGGACATGCCAGGAATCACCGCCGGCCTCGTCGACCTGCTGTGCCGGAGGTTCGCCGGGGGCGGAAGGTCGGCCATCCTGCTGCCCGCGCACGGGGGGCGCAGGGGCCACCCGGTGATCTTCGCCGGCGGCTACCGGGAGGAGCTGCTGGCGCTGTCGGGCGACCGTGGCGCTCGCAGCGTGGTCGACAGACACCCCGAAAGCGTGGTGGAGGTGCCGGTCTCCGCCCCCGGGATTTTTGCGGACGTCGATACGCCGGAGGAGTACCGGAACCTCCGGGAACGCAGCCATTGACACTGGAAGCGCTTGAAAAATCAGAGAGTGAAACCCGCCCGCGATTCATGGCCGCCCTGTTCCTGATCGACGGAAGCTTCGAGCTGTTCCGCTGTTACTACGGCGCCCCGAAGGCGCAGCTCGACTCCGGGGAAGAGGTCGCTGCCGTGCGGACCCTCTTCCGCTCCCTGGCGGCACTGCTGCGGGATCCTGAGGCGACCCACGCGGCGATTGCCTTCGACGACGTCGGCCTGCTGGTGGCGCGCGAGGAGAGCGACACCGTCCTCATCCAGGGCCAGTACGATGCGGCCCTCGAAACGGCGCGCGCCCTCGGGATCGCCCTCTGGCAGATGTCGCAGTACCAGGCGGACGACGCCATAGCGACGGCCGCCCACCGGTTCGGTGCCGATCCGCTCCTCGACGAGATCGTGATCTGCTCCTCGGACAACGACTTCGCCCAGTGCGTACGCGGCGAAAGGGTGATCCTGCTGAACCGGATCAAGCGGGAACGGACCGACGAGGCGGGGGTGGTGGCGAGGTTCGGGGTAGGTCCCGAGCGCATCCCGGAATACCTGAGCCTGGTGGGGGACCCGTCCGACGGGATACCCGGGATTCCGGGGTTCGGCCGGAAATCGGCGGCCGCGGCCATCAGCCGGTTCGGACGCCTGGAGGATTTCCCGGATGACCCGGCGGCATGGGAGAGCCTGGAGGTGCGCGGCAGGCAGAAGCTGGCGCAGACGTTTGCCGCCAGACGCGCCGAGGCCCTGGACTACCGCGACCGGTCGATCAAGAGCATCGACGTGCCGCTGGGGGAAAGTCTCGACGACCTGCGCTGGCGGGGGGCGGACCGCCGCAAAGTCGACGAGCTGGCCGAGGCGCTCGCCGATCCCGCCCTGAGGGAGCGGCCTCCGTTGTTTCGGAAGGGGTGATGAGAAGCCGGCGGCGGTTGCCGAATCGCAGGAACCGCCGGTTGCGGAGGGATCAGCCGACGGCCGGCACCTCGACGCCGAGCTCCGCGGCCGTAGCGACGATCTGCTCCCAAGTCGGCTCCGGCACCTCGATACCGTCGCGCAGCCGCTTCTGCCGGAACTCCTCCTCGATCTCCCCGGGGGCGTAGACCCGCTCGAAGCCGGGCAGGGGCCGCGCCGAGCAGACCCAGTCCCGCAGTCCCTCCACCTCGTCCTTGTAGGTGTCGAGGTCGGTGAAGGCCTCGATTTCGATCGCCAGCACCATCACCCCCTGGCCTCCCTTGCCCGGCCCCTTGGTGCAGCCGGCGTGGGAAAGCGGGCCGACCAGCATCTCGATCATCATCGCCAGGCCGGCTCCCTTGTGGCCGAACTGCGGCCACCCCACCGGAGGCACCCCGGTCTCCTCCGGGCGTTCGCGGTACTGCATGGCATCGCTGACCGAGCTTCCGGTCCGGTCGATCACCCAGTTGTCGGGCATCGGGTCGCCGCGCACGATCTTCTGCTCGATCTTGCCGCCGGCCACCGTCGTCATGGTCACGTCGAGCATGAACGGGGGCCCGTTCCGGCGCGGGGCGCCGAAGGAGATCGGCTCCGGGCAGAGGCGCCGGTCGGCGCTGCCGTTGGGGGTCATGAAGAGGCCGCCGCCGTTGAGCCAGACCAGCCCGAACATGCCCTGTCCGGCGATCCGCGGCGTGTAGTCCCCGAGGCGGCCGATATGGGTGGTGTTGCGCAGGCCGACGAAACCGAAGGTCGTCCCCCGGGCTTTCTCCACGGCGATGTCGAGGGCCCGCGTCGTCGCCACGATGCCGTTGCCCCCCTTGCAGTCGATGACCGCCAGGCAGGGGGTCTCGCGCAGGACCTCGCGCTCCTCCCAGGTCACGTAGTTCTCCCGCATGCCGGGGACGTAGCGCGGCAGGCACCAGACGCCGTGCGAGTCGTGGCCGGCGAGGTTGCTGTCGACGAGGTGCTCGCTGACGATGCCGGCGTCCTCCCCGGAAAGGCCGGCGGCGCGGAAGACTTCGAAGGCGAGCTTGCGGAGGGGCTGGTGCTGGATTACGGGCATGGGTCTACCATTTCATGTTGAGGGCGAAGCGCGGGCGGTCGCCGGCGTTGAAGCTGCCGGCGTGGGCGAGAAGGTGATGCAGGAAGAGGACGTCTCCCCGCGAGATCGTCAGGCTCAGCGGCTTTCCCGGGTCGATCCCGGCCATGTCCTCCATGAACGCCGACCTCCACTCGTAGCGCCGGGGCGACCGGCGCGCCAGCTCCTCGAAAACGCGGTGGGACCCCGGCCACACCCGCGTGCCCCCTCCGTTCGGGGCGACGTCGTTGAGGAAGATCAGGGTCCCGAGCCGGAACACCGGCGGGAAGGTGCGGTGGTGGTGGTCGCCCATCGAGTGATCGATGTGCGGGTGGTCCCCCCCGTCCCCCTTACCGGGCATGATGTTGATCGCGTAGGCGCAGTCCCAGCGGTAGAAGCGGCTCAGGTCCTCCCCGGCGGCTTCCGCCTCGAGGTAGGTGGCGGTGTGCCAGGTCTTGGGGTGGGTGTCCGACTTGCTGAACGTCGACAGGTCGTCCCCGGTTATCTGGGCCGCCGCGGCGAGGACGTCGGGGGTGAAGCAGTTCTTGAGGTCGGGGTCGTTGTAGAGCCGCAGGTCTCCGGGGACGTCCTCCCAGGAGGAGGGCGGGTTCTCCGGGTCGCAGCCGATGCAGCGCCACATCGCCTCCTCGGCGCGCGCCGCCGCGCCGTCGGGGATCAGCCCGGAAACGAGGAGGTACCCGTCGCGGCGGTACTGCTCCAGCTGGTCCGGGGAAAGGGGTGACGCGGGAGCGGAAGCGGCTCGCTCCTCGACCAGGCTGCCGAGCACTTCGGCGGCGGACTGCCCCCGCGACTCGGCCTCCCCCCTCAGCCAGGAGCGGGCTTGCGGAGTCAGCTGCAGGATCTCTTCAGCGGTCATGCCGTTCCCCCTTCCGGGTAGCGGACCTCCCTGCCGGTGCGGGCGCTGCTGTAGATCCCCTCGATGATCTTCATCGCCTTGAGCCCGTGGTCCCCGGTGGCCAGCGGCGGCCGGTTCTCGAGGATGCTGTCGACGAAGTCGCTGTACGCGGACGGGGCCGGACCGGTTCTGCGGTCGAGCTTCTTGGTGTAGAGGTCTCCTCCCTCGTCGCTGTAGATCTCCGCAAACCAGCCGCCGGAACCGTGCCGGTACGAAAGGCCGCCCTTGTCGCCGCACAGGTTGACGGCGATCGTCTCGGGCGGCTGCAGGTTGACGGCCCAGCTCGACTCGACGATCAGGGTGGCCCCGCCGGCGAACTTCACCAGGCCGCAGGCGAGGTCCTCGACGTCGAACTGCTTCCCCTCCCGGGCGGCGAGGACAGGGGCGATCTCGCTGTAGATCGATCCCGAAACCGCCACCGGCTCGGGGTAGCCCATGAACCACATGGCGAGGTCGATCATGTGGACCCCGAGGTCGACCAGGGGTCCGCCCCCCGACAGCTCCTCGATCCCGAACCAGCCCCCGAAACCGGGAACCCCGCGGCGCCGGTGCCAGGTGGTGCGCCCGTAGTAGATGTCGCCGACGGCGCCGGCTTCCACCTGCCGTTTCAGCGCGACGGCCGATTCGGTGAAGCGGTGGGAGAAGTCGATCATCAGGTTGCGCCCGGCCCTGGCCGCCGCCTCGTTCATGCTCTCCGCCTCCGCCACCGACATCGCCATCGGCTTCTCGCACAGGACGTGGAGCCCCTGCTCGAGGGCGGCAATCGTCAGCGGCGCGTGGAGCTTGTTCGGCACGGCGATGCCGACCGCGTCGAGCCCGGCATTGGCGAACATGTCGGCGGCATCGGTGTAGCGCTCGTCCACCCCCAACTCATCCCCCACCAGGCGCAGCTTTTCTTCGTCGATGTCGCACAGCGCCGCCAGCTCGGCGCCGGGGTGGGCCTGGAAGCCGAGGGCGTGGCCCTTGCCCATGCCCATGCCGACCACCCCCATCCGCAGCTTCGTCATCCGCAGTTACCTCTGTTCGAGAAGAGTTGTATTGAAGTCCTCGTGCCGCCGGCAAGGCCGCCTGGGCCGCCTTTGCCTGCCAGGTGCCCCCACTGCACCAGTCCGGCAGAAACGGCCGTCATCCGTAGGCGCCGTGCGGCAGGAAGCCGAGCAGCCGCCGCAGGCGCTCCCCGGCCCCGGCGTACACGTGCTCCGGCATCTGGTAGTTCATGAAGGGGTAGAACTTGTGGCCGATCACCCGGCGCGCGTAGCTGATCTGGGTGATGTAGCGGGTGCGGCTGCTCTGGTTCGGCCCTCCCCGGTGCCAGACCTGGTTGTTGAACATGATGACGCTGCCGGCGGGGCCGGTGTTGGAGACCACCCGATCCTCGTAGCCGCTGCCCTCGATCGGGTTCGGGGGCGGGGCGCCGAACAGGTGCGAGCCCGGCACCGTCTGGGTAGGCCCGTTCCCGGCGCTTTCGACGTCGGTGAGGTAGTAGTTGCAGGTGAACAGCAGCACCGGCAGCCGCACGTTGGTCGGCGGCTCGCCGCGGATCACCTCGAAGTGGGGAGGGTCGTCCTGGTGCCAGCCGCTGATGCCGCCCCCGGGAGGGGTGCGGAAGCTGTTGTTGTGGATGACGTGGCAGGTCTCCGCCACCAGGCGCTCGGCGAAGGTGACGATCGGCTCGAGGTCGAACAGCCGCAGGTTGGCGGCGCTGGTCTCGAACATGCGGTGATGGAGCTCGATTCTGGACCCGGGCTTCTTCCTCCGGTTCCGGTTGCCGGGGGTCTCGGGCCCGTCGAGGGCGCGGTCGAGGTCGCGGCGCAGCTCGGCGCACCAGTCCGGCGGCAGCACGTTGCGCAGGAAGAGGCAGCCGTCGCGGTCGAACTGCTCGACCCAGCTGTCGATCAGCCCGTCGTCCGGGGCCTGGCCGGCGAGATACGCAGGCGATTTCACCGTCGCTGAAGTCGCGCTCATGGTCGTTGGCTTGCGGTTGGTTTTCCGGGGATCC